>JAJFMO010000246.1 GCA_020697475.1 Paenibacillaceae bacterium
TCCTTGTCGCACGAGATTATCCAAATACGGCGTTTGAACTACCGGGTGGCCCAGTGCACTGAGACAATCCCCGCGCATCTGATCGACGGAGATGAACAAGATGTTAGGTTTCATCTATTGGCCCCCTGAACAGTCTTATAATCCAAATCTACGACTTTCCCGCTTGATATAGATTCAAGAATGGCCATGGAGAGGGTCAGCTGCTCGATACCAGTCCGAATGCCGTACCTGACTGGCATATTGTTAGCAATACAATCAGCCAAATGATTGAACATGTTCAGGCGCGGATCAAGATTACTCTCCGCTGATACGATCTCTTCCCGATCGCCAAGCAGCTGCTTAATCGTTTCGTTCTTCTCCAATTCGGCAGCGCCCTCGGGACCTCTCACCCGTGCAAACCGGCTGAATAGCTTCGTATTTTTGGCCAACCCCCACGAAACATTCATCGATGCGACGTCACCCGATTCGAATTCCAACACAATGCTGGCGGTATCGATAGCCAATTCCTTAATTCCCGCCAATTCCGGACGATTTTTGGCAATGATGCCTCCCCTAGCGAAAACATTTTTGGGCTTGGAACCGATCGCGGTTTCCCAGAACAGCCAGTCGTGGCATGCACAATCCACAATGGGCCCGTTGTTGCCGAATTTATTGTGCATAGCCAGGTTCGGACGAACTTCTTTAATCAACTCCAGTTGAATCATGAGAGGATTGCCGAAAGCGCCTTCTTTTATCAATCCCGAAATAATGTCGAGATTTTTACCATAATTCAATTGGAAACCCAATGCGCAACGAACACCTGCACGACTTACTGCATCTTCCATGGCATGCGCAGCTTCTAATGTTAAAGCCACAGGTTTCTCGCACATGATATGTTTTCCTTGCTGTGCTGCGAAAATAGCGATTTCCGCATGCATACCGGCCGGAACACATACAGAAACGATATCGATTTCCTTATCCTCAATAGCCGCCTTATAATCGGTTAATAATTTATTTACGTTATGCACCGAAGCCAGTTGTCGAGCCGCCGCTTCATTCAAATCTGTAATCGAACGGACGATATGACCCGCTTGCACCCATGTTCTGGCATGACTTCTTCCCATTTTTCCGGCTCCAATTATGGCTACATTAAAAGATTTATCCATTGAATATCCTCCCTCGAGTATGTTTGGGTCGATCTTACCACCTTCGTCCCAAAACCAGCCATGTCACTTCCGATCAACAATTTGCCATTGCCGATCATTTTGCGTTAAACGGCAAAGAGCCTCCCCGGCATTTTGGGAGGCTTGAACAAAGCAGCGGAAGGATTAAATTTCCCTGCTTGCTTTTCGATATTCTCTGGGACTCATTCCTTCTTTGTGTTTGAACGCCCTGCTAAACTTGCTCTGATCTTCAAAACCGACTTGACTCGCGATTTCCCGAACCGATTTCTCCGTTGTCAGAAGCAGGTACTGGGCATGTTGATGTCTGGACTGACGAACGTATTTCATCAAAGAGACATCCATTGAACTACGGAAAAGCAAGCGAAGATAACTTTCGCTGATAAAAAAATGATTGGCAATCGTTGTAGGTGTCAACTCGGCATGTAAATGGGTCCAGATATAATCGCTGACTCGCTGAATTCGTTCATCGATCGTTAATGCCTGTTTGATGTTGTGGCGGGAATACATCAGCATCATGGAGAACCATTGATAAAAAACTGCGTAAAACCCTAATACATCTGCAGTTTGTTCCGTGTTTAACGCCAACAGCGGCTTAAGCTGCCGCTTGTAATTGCTGACAGTTTCGATCTTATGTATATAACGTTCCTCCCACAACCGGATTAAATGTTTCCATAAATCGTGGAAGTGAGAGAGGTCGGGAAAATCGCCGAAATATTGAACCGGTGGAAACCCATACAATTTCACAAATTGAAAGTGGCTAACCCGCAATTCGCAACGAAGAACCAGGTAATGGAAATGAGTAGCATCCTCTGGATCGCCTTCAAGTGTTTTAATAGAACAAAAGGGAGGTCGCACTACAAAGTCACCGCACTTAAGATCATAGCAAGCTCCATCGATTTGCACTCTTTTTTTACCTGACAATACGAACCAGAAAATCGTATCGGGATCGGAGATGTAATGAATTTTCCATTCCGATTCCCTGTAATGCTCATTAACCCACATGACCCGCAATTGGAGTTCTTTATACAAGGTCATCACGTTCCCCCCGAATGCACTGATTCCAACTTTTCTCCGTTACACTACGGCGATATAAGAATCGGCGCTCCTCCTGAAGCTGGCGAACGTCGCTTCCCTGAATACATCCTTCCACGGAGAGAGCGTCTCCATTTCTCCCCACATCTGTTCAATTCGATTCACAAACAACGTTTGGACGGCGAGGCAATATTCGATGCAGCCGGAATCTACGATATACTGGATACACTGCTGTTTGTGGGCAAGGAACGTACCGCAGTCAATTTCCCCATCATAATATTGTTTCAATACGGGAAACTCCTCTTCGCTGTGCTCCAGCAAGAACAAAATCGGCAACGTCATCTTTTTCTCCAATAAATCGTTCTTCACGTCGTAACGCAGCACGTCTTTCAAATCGTTGTCCAGCTGAGCGGCGACGCCGATCCAGCCGGCCATCTCATCCATATCGGCCATCAGCTTGGGATCGCTTTGTTCGAGGAAAGAGCAGCCCATGTAGCAAGCCAGCTTCAGCAAGGAACCGGATTTCTCCAGAACGGCGGCGATGTAATCCTGCTCGCTTGCGATCGAACGAGTCAAATCCCGATGCTGGCCGTTAATCGCGCAATTTACGTAACGGCATATACCGTCAAGCGCTGGCAGATTGTCGGCGCCTTCAATCCCTTTAAGTTCACCCAACTCGCCAAACACGGCGAAGATGAAGGAAAGCAGAGCATTGATGCTGATTTCTTGCGGACATGTCATCCAGCTCTTGCTGAGGTTGTCGCGATCCTGCAGATCGTCCGCGATATCGAGCGCGAGGAGCATCATCTCCGTCACCGCCGCTACTCGTTCGATCCAAGGGGAACGGCCCCCCAGCATCCTGTGGCACGAGCTTGTAATTTCCGCCCACACCGGACGCTCCTGCGCCTTGGCCAAGACGAATTGCTTCAGACGTTCATTTAGATCAGGGTTGTGGTAATGACTATCGATAATTCGGTTCATTTCCTCGATAATCTCTGTACACAAACGCATTACCCCCCTTGTACGGCTTCGGCGTAATATTTGCTCTGTACAAATTTCTCAATGGCTTGCACTTTTGATTTGACACCGAGCTTGTCATAAATCCTTTTTAAATAATTGTCGACAGACCGTTTGCTGACGTGAATCGTCACGGCAATCTGGTCGTGGGTGTGTCCCCCGACGATCATTCGCATAATCGTAATCTCATCCTCAGTCAGCTCAAGTTCCGCAACCGAATTTTCCAACACCAGCCGGGTTTGATGAAACACCGACAACGGCAGCACGGTGTGGTTGTCCAGGATGCAATTGACCATATTGCGGATGGTCGCCTCGCTAGATTCTTTGGAAATGATGCCGCTGACCCCGATCTTGATCAGGTGGTTGAACATATCGGCAATATCGATCCCGGTGAAAATGACAATTTTTACGGCTGGCAGCGCATCTTTGATCTTCTGAGCCAAGACGCTGCCCGGTTCGTCGGGCAAGTGGTAATCGAGGAAGATCAGATCCGGCCGCTCGCTCTTAATGAATCGCAAGCATTCCGCTCCGGTGCCGACCACGCCGATACATTCAATCGCATCGATCTCCTGCAAAATTTGCTTGGTGGCTTGCGCGAACAGCGGATGATCGTCAACGACCAACGTTTTTACTTTCTTCATCATGCCGACAACACTTCTTTCGTAGGTATTGTAATATGTATTTGAACCCCGCAGCCAGGGCTGGTGGCCAGTTCCAGATGTCCATCCAGATGCAACACCCTGCTCCTCATCTGCTCCATCCCGACGCCAGGCGAGCCGATCTCCCGTTGTTGCGGACGCTTGCTGTCGAAGCCGACTCCGTCATCCTGATAAGTCAATCGCAGCGTTCTCCCGATCACTTCCAGGGAGATCAGCACTTTACCCGCGTTGGCGTGCTTCTTCGCGTTGTTCAACAATTCCTGAACGATGCGGAACAGATGACGCTTCGTCTCCAAACTCCAGCGTTCGATGACCTCTTCCCCTCGGACCTGGAGCACCGTCTCGCAGCCGCCGCTGTGCGACTCGCTGTCGATCAGCTTTCGGATCGTATGCAGCAGACCTAGTTCTTGCAGCAGATAAGGATGAAGTTCAAAGCAATTTTGCCGCAGATTCGTATTGATGACCTCTACATACTCGGCAATGCCCACCAGTTGAGCAACCACTTCGGGCAACAGCTTGGACTTGTCGCGCAGTGCGACGAGACGGCGTTTTAAGAAAAATAAGTCCTGCATTGTCGTATCGTGAATATCCGTGGCAATCCGAAACCGCTCCTTCTCCTGCAACTCGAACATCAGCTTGCGGAACCAGATGAATTCACGGGCTACCTGCTCGTTCGGAATTTGCGAGGCCAATTGCTCCAGCTTGGACGTCAATTTGCGGATCAGGAAAATATTCTCCAGACTGACCGATAAGTAAGAGACGATCATATTCAACCATTGAGTCTCTTCCAGCCCCAATCTTGTGCCTGTCCGTTTGCGGGTCATGACCAGAAAACTCGTATACTCCTCATGGCTGTTGATCTCCATGATCGTATACCCGGGATGCTGCGTGATGGCGGCATCGATCAGCCGACCGACTTCGTCCTGATCGATCGTTCCTTCATGAATCAATTCCCGCGAATGCCGGTATTTGAAGGCGATTACCCCGCCCATCACCTGCAGCGTATTGACGATATCGACGAGCACGATATCTTTCAGCTCATGGAAGCTGGTAATCGACCCCAAATTTTTGGAGATGTTCTTCAGCGCCGTCCGCAGCTGATATTTGCGCGGGAACAAAATTCCTTCCAGCTTCGTCGTAATGTACTCCAAAGAGTACAAGAGGACGGAAATAAGAATCAAGGTAACCACAAAAACATACGACAGCTTCTTGTATGAGTCCTCGCTAATGTACAGAACCGAGACGAAGGCAACAATGCCCAGGCTCGGAATCGTTGACAGAAACAGGGTGTGGAGAATTCTTCTGAGTACCATGTGCACGTCATACAATTGTTTGGTGGCGATCAAGTAGGCAAAGGACATCGGAAAGAACAAGGCGAACCATCCGGTAAATACGGAACTGACCCATTCGGTTTGAAAAATCAGATGCGGGAGAAACGATAGGATAATGCTCGGCAAGAACGAAATAGCCAAACAAATCCATACCATCTTGATCGTTGTGGCCAAATATGATTGGTTTTTTCGATGCTTCAAATAAATGTAGGTCAGTAAGTAAAGATTCAGCGCAAAACCGATCATAAACAAAACGAGACTCAGCCTGGAACTGAAGTAATTGATCCAGTAATCGTTGCCCAAACCGGGAATTAACGACGCGATTCGAAGCAATGCGTTGCAGAGGACGCCGACATACAGCAGCGACATATACCCCACAGGCAGTCGCATATCGCTTCGCTCCCGGAAAAAAACGAGCAAAAAGTGCAAAAAAACGACCGGCAGCGCCATAAAGGCAAAATTAATAACCAGCTTCCCGAATGTGTCCCCGCGAATGGAAGCGCCAAGGCTCATGAATACTAGACCGCAACAGAGAAACACCACGGACAGCAGCCGCGAGGAACGGGACTCGTTAATCTTCACCAACAGAAACAATGCCATGAAAACGCTGATTGCCTCTATAAGCAACGGATACAAGCCGACCGGGTTGCGATCTTTGACTACCGTCGTATCGTACGCGGTCTCCAATCCGTCGCGCACAATCACAAACGATTGAGCTTGTTCCAACACCTCCCACTTCATGACACTCTCATGCTCCCCGGGTGGACGGCCGTTCACTGACGTCACGACATCGCCGACTTGTACGTCCAGTTGTTCGGAACCGCTGTAATCGTCGAGCGATTTGACGACCCATTGACCTTGGACCGACATCAGGTTGATCCACGGGAAATGAACGGTGACGAAAGTAAACCAGGACTGAATACCCAGGAGAACCAGAAAAATTGAACACCATAAGACAATTTTTTTCATAAAAAGTCTCCACATCCCGAAATGCTTTGGTATAATATTCATAGTTTCATAGGAAGGGGGTGAGCAAATATGAGCATGATTACATGGTCGCCCGAATTGCACAATGTTGCAAGAAGCATGAAGAAGAACGATTCACTGCCGACGTCGAGCAACCGCTTGACGGAAGAGGAGCTTCAAGCTGTGAATTCCGCCTTCGCAAGACAAGAAGAGCGCAGTGCAGCCCCTGCTGAGATCTGGAGCTAGTTGCACTCCCATGCAAACATATTTGCGCAATCCACCTCGCAGAATGGATGACTTGATGAATTCAACGCAATTCCGCTTGCATCATTTTACCAGAAAATAAAGAGATTGTGTATCGTAAATTTCGCCGATACGCAATCTCTTTTGCATTTTCCGGAAGTCTTTTTTTTCCTCTACCGGCAAGCAATTTGCAGTGCATTTTAATAGAATTCGGGGTATGATCGTGTATATCATTTGCGAATGGAGGTCACTTGATGGAAAAACCCGGCCAGGCTCAAGAAGTTTCCATCGCCGGAGACGTCGCAAAGACCGATCCCCCGAAGTCGTGGGAACTGTTCGATGCGGTGATGGATAATCCGGAGGATGAGGAGTTCTTCTTGCTGGCGATCCAATCCGTGCTGCATAACCAGAGGATGAGA
>JAJFMO010000247.1 GCA_020697475.1 Paenibacillaceae bacterium
CGATCACCTCATTTACACCCAACTCCAGATAACGGTCGAAAACTTGCTCCATGTGCCCGACTCGCAACCCTTTCTGGACATGAACCGCTCCTTCGTCCGGCGTTTCTTTCCCGGTCAGCAAATTCAGCAGCGTCGACTTGCCGCTGCCGTTGCGGCCGACAAGCCCGATGCGGTCTTTGGCCTGAATCTCACAATTCACCCCTTTCAGAACCCAATCATCCGTATACCTTTTACCCAATTGATGGCCTTGAACCAGAATCATCTCTTTTACACCCTTTCTTGTAGACGCAAAAAAGCCACAGGCAAGAATTGCTTACCCGTGGCTGATCTTAAGTGCAGATCGTGAAGAAGGTAAGAATGCTTACGTACAGAACGCGCTTATTTTCTTTTGGTTGAAAATGGACAGACGAATCCCGTTGCCGGCCCTTGTAAAGGTGATGGAGCAAACTTCAACAACAAACCATTCTCTCAACGAAAATAATGCGGTACGCAAGATCTTACACCTCCTTTTTGGCAAAATGATGGATTCCTGCCTTATTGTAACGGAAACTGCCTCTCTAATGCAAACCGATTATTGGGTCCACACCCTCACATACGCAATTTTCTCGTTGATCGGCAAAGTAGCGTTGCGAATATCCCCTTCATCCCAGCCCAGAATACCTCCGGACAAGATGATATACTCCACTGCGTCGGATACTATCGTCGTATTGCTGATCGTCCTCTTCAACGCGCCGTCATAATAAAATTTCAAGTAATCCGGGGACCATTCCAGCCCAAATTTGTGGAATCCCGTGTACAAATCCGGCGCGCCGGGAATCGACCAAGAGCTGACCTCGCTTGCTCCATACCCTCCATCCCTCCAAAATGTTCAAAGTCCTTCCTCACGCCAACTTGCCGCCAGAAACGGTTAGGCTTCCGCTTCCCGGCATCCCTCCCTTCCCTCTCTCGTCAGTTCCACATAGTACGCTTCCACCTTGTTGGGACCTGTCGGTTTGGCATAATAAATTCTCGAATTGTCCCTTGCGAAAGAAGGGTTGACATGGGCTTTCCCATTCGCCCAGACCGCGGAGCTGTAAGGAGAAGAGAAAATCGTCGTTCCGCTCAAGTCCCCTTTGCGGTTGCATTTGAGCACGACTGGATCGGAATGGTAGTCGGAGTCGCTGGCGAACAAGAGGCCGTCCGGGGAAACCGCCATATGGTTCCCCCTACCCGAAACATCTTCGATCCAGCGCCCGCTTGCCTCCCAACGGCGCCCGGTCGAATCCCCCGGTTTGCCGTCGCGTCCCACGCCGGTATCCTGCCCGACGAACGTGTTCCCTTCATACCAGTACCAGTGCAACGGCTTGACCCCGAACAACTGCAGATTCGACCCGTCGGCGTCCATCGTGAACAGAAACGCCCGTTTATTTTCAATATTGAAAGCGACTTTCGTCCCGTCCAGACTGTACCTTGGATGCATCGCTCGGTTATGAAGATCCTTATACCTTTACCCGCACATACAAAAAAATGTTCGGCAAACCGCCTTCAGCCCGCCACCGTCCCTTTAAGACGTAGGCTCGACGCAAAAAAGCCACAGGCAAAAATTGCTAACCCGTGGCTGATCTTAAGATTACTACTGCAACTGCCCCTTCCTCATCTTCGCTATGTAAGTGATTTGCCCGGTGTGACCCGGCAAATGCCGGAATTGATGCAATAGTATTTCAAGGACAGTGGCCTGGTTGTCCACTCCGCTGTTTGTGAGCGGTGGCAAATGCAAGTATGGTTGTTCCAACAACGTTTCAGGCTTCGCCTTGACTTGTTCCAGCACCTCGATAATGCGGTCATACGACTTGGAAATCAACTCCAAGGCTTCCTCTTTTGACATTTGCAGGCCTCGTTCAAACTCCCTGTCTCTGTCTCTTGTATCCAGGATCCCAAAAAGCGCGACTTCAATTCGCTGATGAACCGTGCCCCAAATATGCGCCACCAAATTGGCAATGCTGTTGCTCTCAGGGGTGGGCGACCACGCAATATCTTCGTCCGATAATTGATCAATCACGAACCGAGTCCATTTTTTCTCCGCTTGATATTTCTTCAATAGAAAGTTAATCAATGTGTTATCCATTAACCGTTCACCTCCATACTCAAGAATAGCAAACATCAGTTCCCCTGTAAATATCATATCGAATCTATCGCAATCCCAATAAGGTTTTTTCAATACGCCATTTTCCCCACTCTTACTTTATTCGCTTCATAGAGTCTTTTCAGAACGTTATTTGAATGAGAACGCCCAGTTTCTGCTCAGAAGTCCGGAATAAGGGCTCCAAACAACCCTAATTGCTGCCTACCCCCATCGTTCCCATCAAATAAGGGCTCGATAAAGCGTTAAGTTAGTTTAAAACCTCCAAGCAATGTGGATTTCCCGAACCGGCTCGCTCTCGTCTGCCACTTTTACCGTAAAGTTTATCGATGTTGTTGCACATAATCGCCATACTGCCCATCAAAAAAACTTATACATGGCAACGGACTGCTCGACAGTATGCAAGTCAGATAACTGAAGCATACATAAATAAATTAAGTTTACACTTAATTAAGTGCATGCTACAATAAAATCATGATACAACAAACGATCCAAGCGTTAGCCGAACCAACACGCCGCGAAATTCTCACCTTGGTGTGGGAAAGCGAGCTGACCTCGAGTGCCATAGCGGCCCATTTTCGCATCTCGGCTCCAGCCGTCTCGCAGCACCTCAAAGTACTGGCCGACTGCGGGCTTGTTTCTATGCGCCGTGACGGGACAAGACGGTACTACCGTCTGCGGAGGGAAGGGCTGGCGGACATTAAAGCATTCATCGACAGGTTCTGGGACGATTCGTTGGCCCGGTTGAAGGAAGCCGCAGAGGAGGAACAACGGAGACAAGATGGCGCAAACACTTGAACAGCCGGTTGTGAAGGAAATTTTTATCGAATGCCGGCCGGAGACCCTCTTCCCCTTTCTTACGGATCCAGACAAGATGGCGCGCTGGATGGGGAACCGTGTGCTTCTCGAACCAAAGGTCGGCGGCCGCTTCCGAGTTGACTTCAACGGTAAAGACATCGTCGTCGGAAAGTATCTCGAGGTTGTTCCCTTTGAGAAAGTCGCGATGACTTGGGGATGGGTGGGATCGGACATCTTTCCGCCAGGTACAAGTACAGTGCAGTTCCAGTTATTCGAAAAGGATAATGGCACCTTGCTGGTCGTTACACACTCCGATGTGCCGGCGGCCAAACAATCCACGCATGGCAGAGGATGGGACTACTATACGGGAAGATTGCGGACGGTATTGCTGGGGCAAGATCCTGGCGCCGACTCTTTTGCAGGACCAGCTATTCAAGATGAGGGGGAACATGCATGAAGTTTACGATGCTGATTTACGAGTGCCCCGAAGATTGGGCAGCCAGAACAGATGACGCGAGGAAAGAACAATATTGGAAAGGTTGGAGGGCGTTCACCCAATCGATGATGGAAGCGGGCATTCTCGCCTACCCCGGGAATATCCTGCAGCCGGGATCGGCCGGGCACACGATAAGACTGGAAGGCGGGCGGATCCAGGCAAAAGAAGGCGCTTATGCAGACTTGCCCGAGCCGTTTAGCGGCTTCTATGTGATCGACGTACGTGATGCGGACGAAGCGATGAAGTGGGCGTCAAAAGCTCCGGCCGCCGTTCGTGGAGCGGTGGAAATCCGCCCGGTTCTGTGAAGGGGGTCATATAATGAAAGCGTCCCCTACAGCAGAAGAAGTTTACGGCGAAATCGTCCGTCAACTATCCGGAGACCCGCGTGTCAGCACCGTACTCGACCCGACGAAGAAACGATTCGGTTCCTCCGGCGAATTGAAGTACGACGGGAAAATGTTCGCATTCCATTCCCGAGGCCGGCTGATCGTCAAGCTGCCGAAGCCTCAAGTTGACAACCTGATTGCCTCCGGTCAAGGCGAGCCTTGCGTGATGGGGCAAGGGCGAGTCATGCGCGAATGGGTTGTTGTTGGAAGCCAACTTCTGGATGAGTGGCCGTCGCTGGCCGCGCAATCGAAGGAATTTGTGTCCGGTCAGAGGAGCCATCCCGATGCCCCGTAACTTTTACACTGTCCGCCTTGGAACGCTTGTGGAGATCCGGCCGACGGTCAATCTATCCAACCATCATACCGTACCGTCCGGCCAAACGTGGGGACCGCGCCGGATTCCCGACTGCCAGTTGGTATACGTCGTAGCCGGCCAGCTCACCCTTGAATTGGGCGGGGAACAATTCGTGATCGACGAAGGGCATGGCGCGTTCTACGGCGAACGCAGTCCTCATCGGTTGATCGCTACTTCATCCTCTCCCATGACGTTCTGCAGCTTGCATTTCAGCTGGTATGGGCAGTCCCCTGAACCGGTTTCCCCTGTACCGCTCTTGCAGACAACAACCGCCGCTGAACTCGCATCGCCCGCCGTTCACTATTTGCTCGAAATCCCCGGGCATGGCGAGATGGAGTTCCCGCGGTTGTTCCATTACCCGTTGCTTGAGGATCAGTTCCTGGCGATTACGCGAGAGTATCGCAACCAGGAGCCGGGATACGAGGTAGCCATGCGGGGTCAGTTAACCTACTTGCTCAGCTTGATTGTGCGCCACCAACTTGCAGGGGGTTCCGCCTCCGCCGACAGCGATAAGATCGCTCCCGCGCTCGCCGCGATCCAAGCGAATCCGCAAAACTCGTGGACGACCCCAAACCTCGCCGAGCTGTGCGGGTACCACCCGACCTACTTTGCCTTCGTCTTTCGCAACGTTACCGGCATGACGCCGAAAAACTACCTGATGCAGCAGCGAGTCAAACGGGCCAAGGAACTGCTGCCCACCGCGCGATCCATGGACGAAGTCGCCGCCGCTCTGGGCTATTCCGACATCCATTATTTCTCCCGCAACTTTAAGGCGATGACCGGAATGACCCCTTCGGAGTACAGGCGTCAGAGCAAAGAGATTTAGGCCGACACGGACTAAGCTTTCTCCATCACTTGCTTCATAAGATTTCTGGGCGCGGCCAGACAATAGGCTTCGAACAGTAAGGGCTTGAGCTGCTCCCAGCTGTCGGGCTCGTTCGCCCAAGTCGACACCCACCCGTATTGTCCGAAATAAGGCGTCTTCCAGTAAGGCTCCTGTTGGATCAGAAACTCCTGGGATTCGGGACTCGCTTTGAAACAAAGAAAGAAGCCCTTTTCCTCATTCCCGCCAATCCTTACAAACGACTTGTCTTTCACGCGGAACAAAGTGGAATTAAATCCGTCAATGGCGACGGTGACTTCCGGATAATCGCCCACCAGTTTGTTCACGCCCTCTTTCAACTCTTGCTCCCTTGCAGATAGCTGATACATCGGTCTGTCCCTCCTCCTGACACTCAAATACATTTGCGGAACGTACGTTCCCAATCATTTTATCCGATATTAGATGAAAAGTCACGTTAATCCTCGAATGGACTTATACCTATCTGGACGTTTAGCTCAACTTGCTTCATCCCGCCAGCCATTCACTTCTTCTTGCCCTACTATTCCGTCCCCCAACAAGACCCCGCTACACTTTGCTAAGCGGTGCCCCATTGGGCTCCAGGTTCGCGGTTATGAATCGGCAGCCTCTAACTTTAAAACCTTTACCCACCGTTGCACAAACTGCTGTAACTACGACCTTGCATACGACCTCATACTTTAGCGACCGGTAATAAGATGTAATAGTACTAATTTGTAGTAATTTGTGGAAAACATGCAACATTTTTATAGATACTTGTCTTTCTAGCTCGTTCGGAAAATTAAGCTAGTGGTTTTTTGCGAATTGCAGCTAATTTGGCGCCGTTTTACGCTTCTACAATTCGGCTTTTTTAGGCTTTTTTGAACTACAGCAGAGTTAGTGACAACTAACCTCGCCCCAGTTCAACTTTTTTGAATTCCAGCAGGATTGTTTTCAGCATCCCTTGCACAGGTAACTCCATACGAAATCATTGAATGCCTGCCTTCCACTCATAAAAAGCCGTCGGGTATTTCTGCTGAAGCAACCTCTCCCTCACTTTGACAAACCCATGCCGTTCATAGAA
>JAJFMO010000248.1 GCA_020697475.1 Paenibacillaceae bacterium
GCGGCAAGCTATAATTGGGGGGAGGCGTCAGCTGCACCGGAAATTCGGCGTACTCCGTCTTCATCTCAATCTCCACGTCGTCCAGGTAAAACGATTCAACACCCGCCGGGGCGGCATTGGAAAGCACCTGAATAACCAGCAGGGGATCCACCGTCGCGTCCGGGCCGTTATAGGCATAGCTGCCTTCAACATGGTACCAAGCGCTTCCATTCACCGGTGTGCCGGACGATCGGACAACCGGCTTGAATCGGGAAGTGATTCCGCCAGGCAGAGGATTCGGTCCGAAGTCGAGGACAAGGTTGACATCCCGCGACACGGCCGTGGTGGAAAGCTTGATCCAGGCCGAAAACGTATACTCCGCATTTTGATGGAGCAGGAGCTGCTGTCTGGCTGCATGGGACCATTGCGTCTTGTTCACCTCCAGCGCATAGCTTCCGCCGTGTACATCCGTCTGCTGCACATCCAGCGTACCCCCGTTGGAAATCCAGCCGTTCACGGTTCCCGTTTCAAAATCTCCGTTGACAGCGACATCCTGCTGCTTCCACACTTTGAAATCGTCTGCGTAAAATGGCTCCGAGGAGACGGTTCCCTGGTTGGACAGCACCTGGAGAAACAGGACGGGCTCCACATTCGCATCGGCTCCGTCATATTGGTAGTCCCCGGTTAGTTCATACCACGTCGTGCCGTTTACAGGCTTGCCGGCGGTTGCCTTGACGGTGCGGTATCTGGAAGAAACGCCATCTGGCAGTGCACCGCTTCCAAAATCGAGCGAAATCACCGCGTTTCTCGCTTCCGCTCCGGACGAGAGCTTCACCCATGCGGAAATGTGATATTGTGTACCGCGTTCGAATTTGACTCTCTGTCCTGCAAATTGATTCCATGAGGTTCTGGATATTTTCAGAGAATAATTTCCGCTGTGTTTTACCGTATTGACGACCGTCAGCTTACCTCCGTTGGAGGTCCATCCACTTGTGGAGCCGGTTTCAAAATCGCCGTTATTTAAGATTTTCATTTCTTCCCCCGCATTGGCTGCAGGGAGCCAGCTCGTTTGAAATGCAGGAGCAATATTGCAAAGCAACACCAACACCAATGTTATCGTCAAAAATCTGAAACTTTTGTTCATTCTCTTCCCCTCACCCTTAAAATATTGAACCGGCTATGTATGAACTTTTGCCGGAGTCCGATAAAAATCACCACCGCTCCCATGCTTTGTTACTTGCAACGTTTCCGGCAACGCGACACTATTTCCATTGGGTAAGCGTACATCGGCACGATCATGCAAATCGATGCTGCCATCCTGCCAGCTCACCGTGATTTCCCCGTTATCCATAGTCAAACTCCGACATAATGGGTAAAGGCATTTTCGCCGGGTATTTCAACTGTAAAGTATGTTTGCAAGTCGATGAATCGGTCAAAACGGAAGCCTCCGTCCTTTTGCAATGTTTACTGAAACGTTACATTAGAGATTGTACTTGGTTAAAGATCAAATATCAAGAAATTTTTTTACTGTGAAATCGCCGCATATTCGCAACAATTCCACACGCTATGCGGATTGGTTGAACAATCTTGCATCCGTCAAAATTTCTCCAAATTAGAAAAACCGTGGGATTAGTCCGCACCCAGTCCTTCCAATGCTTGTCAGAATATAACTTTGCACCTTCCGCTTAAACCGTGGCCTTGTACCAACCGCTTGCACCATCGACTTACACTCCTTATGGAAGTTTTGGCGGAGAGACTGGATCTTACTGGATCCGAGCTCAGGATATGTGATTGATATGTGATTGCAAAAGATTATCAAGGCGATCGTTTTTCCTTCGATTTCGAAATTGTTTTGCAGATCTTTTGGCAATTGACCGCGTTTCGTTCTGCTGATAAGTTCACTATAAATCATGATGTTACGTAAGGTGCAAGCGGTAATTTGAATTTTTTCAATTCAAAACATCAAAGGCAATGACCTTGTGGTCAATGCCTTTGATGTTTTGAAAAAGGGGAGCTCCAGCCCCTCTCGTCTTTCCCTCAACTATTTATTTTCCTCAATCGCCTGATTCAGCTTTTCATCCATTTCCCGCAAAGCTGTATTGATGTCCTCGTGGTCATAAAGAATCCCTTTATAGTACGGGTTAATGATCCCGTTCGAATCAAATTGCTTCGGTGTTGGCGGTACGGAATAATCCAGCTTGAATAAGGAACTTACATTTTTCCCTTTCATAAATGGAAGGTTGGCTCCCAACGAATCTTTGATCGACTGATCGTTCAACGAGGTAATATAGCCGTCCTTGCTCAGATCCGTTTGATACTCCTTCGAGGTCAAATAATTGATGACCTGGAACGTTTCCTTCTGATGCTTGCCCTGAGCGGACATCGCCATGTCGAATTGATCCAGCCATTGACCCAGCTTCGGGTTCTCCTTAAACACCGGGGCCGTTACCATATCCCAGTTGATCACTTTCCCGCTGTCTTGTTGTTCCTGCAAATTACGGACGGTCTGATCCCACCACAACAAATTCATCGCAAGGTTCTGGTTTTTGTAGAACGAATTTCCGCCTTGCCACATGTCGTCGACTTTCTGAGGTGTGTTCCCCGGTATAGCGTAAATATCCTGGAACAGTTGGAATACTTTCTTCCAGCCATCGGTGTTGATCGACGCCTTATTCGTCTTTGCATCCACCACATCCAAAGAAAGCTGGGGAGCTACAGTGTAAGGCCGATTAGGGTTCAGACCCAAATAATCGACGCCGTCCGCATTTCTTGATACTTTCTTGGCCAGGTCGACGAGTTGATCCCACGTCATCCCGTCTTTGGGGTACGACACGCCAAACTTGTCAAAAATATCTTTATTGTAAGACAACGTGTTCATATTGAGGAAGTAAGGCAGAGCATAAAGCTCGTTATGTTCACCGTAAAGCTTCAAATAATCGATCGCACGCGGCGCAAACCGATTGACATCCACGTTCTCGCTTTTGATCAAGGAAGACAGATCCAAGGCTATCCCTTTGGATTTGATAATACGAACGCTGTTGTAGTTAATCAGCATGAAATCCGGAATCGTGCCCGCCGTCACGAGCTTATCGAACATGGCGTCTTGATTGGGTCCTTGATCCATCACTTCAATCGTAACGTTTGTGAATTTCTTCTGCACCGGTTCCACAATGGCTTGCTGAATTTTCGCCTTGTTGAATGCCGGCATGGAATAGAAGGTCAAGGTAACCGGTTTCGCAGGCGCCTCCTGTTTGGTCTCACTGCCAGCCTTCCTTTCGTCGGACTTGACGGAGTCATCGTTTGCCGATTTTTGGCAACCCGCCAATATGGCAAACACCATGACCATCGCCATCGCGAGATAAGTTGTTTTCTTCAGATTTGCCATGAATACACCCTCCTGATTATCTGATCTGGTTCAATTATAGGCTCGCCAAAGAGGGAGCGGAATGGAATATCCGGATGAAAACGTGTGGATTACGGACATTATCCTTATCTATGCAAATAATTTTGCGGGTCGGTTTTCAGCGGATACAATTTCGCAACCGGTAATGTCGGAGCCTGGCTGCGGATCATCCAGGCACATAACTCGGCAAGCATTTCTCGCTCGATCTCACTGTGTTCCGAATGTCCATACACATTTTCCAGCTCAAGAGGATCGTTCGAAATCCGGAACAGCTCCCCTTTGCCCATCATATCCATATTCAGTTTCCATTCCCCTTTGCGCACCGTGCGCAACCAGCCGGACTGTGTGTACTTGTTCAATTCGTTAAACTCGACCACGTTGTTCGTCACACTGCCAATGAATTCGAATGAAGGAGGATTGCCATCCAGATGATATAATCCACCATATCCGTGCTCGACAAACACACTGGCAAACTCCTGCTGCGGATAATCCTTTCCCGAGAGCAATGGCCACAGACTTCGGCCCTGTACTCCTGCCGGGATCGGGCTTCCCATCACTTCGCAAAGCGTCGGCATGATATCCGCGAGAGATACATGGGCAGGATGCGGTGAACGGCCGGCTGCCACACCTGGTCCATAAAATTGCAGCGGGATGCGGGCCAAAATTTCCGGTGCTTCCGGACCTTTTTTCAACAACTCGTACTCACCTAAAAAATCACCGTGATCGGACATAAACACAATCAAGGTCCGGTCCATGAGCGCTTCCGCTTCAAGAAATTCAACAAAAAGCCGAATTTGGTCGTCGATCAACCGGAGCATCCCCAAGTAATTGGATCGGGCTCGGGGAATTCGTTCCCGATAATCCGGAAGGAAATGGGCGATTTGTTCACCATATAACTTCCACTTATCCCCTTTGGCATCACGCTGCTGTTCACTCGCCTGCAACGGAGGCAGCTGTTCCGGCGGGAACATCGAATAATACGGTTCGGGAACCTGATAAGGATTGTGCGGTTCAGGAAAGCTGAGCCACATGAAGAACGGACGGTCTTTCACTTGCTTCACCCATTGCTGTGCCGCAGTTATAGCTCTGTAGGGAAGCTGGCATTCCAGCGGAAACGGGGTGGGCTCCAGGCTGACCTGAGATAACGATTTCAGCCACTGGTCATAGGCCTGCTCTTCCGATGTCCGCTCCAGGCCGAAGCCGCCCCAATGGCCCTGAAGCAGATGGTAATCCGTTTGTTGTTCCGGCTTCAAATAGCTGTGATTTTTCCCGACCAATGCCGTCGCATACCCTTGTTCCTTGGCCACATCAAACAAATCTTTGGAGTAATTGGCTTGATTTAGGCAAAAATTCCCGCTAACCCGATGGGAGCTGGGCCAACGGCCTGTCAATAAACTGGTGCGGGCGGGACCGCAAACAGGCATGGTCGTATAGGCTTTATCGAACCAGGTTCCTCTCTGGGCCAAACTGTCGAGAAACGGTGTCGGATCGAGAGGATACCCTTCCAAACGGCGGGCATCCGCCCGTTGTTGGTCGGTCATAATGACGATGACGTTCATTTTTTCGTTATTTACATTCATTCATACCCTCTCCTCGAAATCACGGATTAAGCGTTGCCGTCCTTACGATGATCCGGTTCTCGACCCAGTGATCGCGGTACCAGCTGCAGCTTTCGAATGTATCATTGAGCTCATTCATTTTCTTCTTCAGCAAGGAACGAAAACCGCTGACGACCGATTGAAATTCCGGTTCCTCCGCCAGATTATTCATCTGATAGGGATCCGCTATATGATCGAACAGCAGTTCCTTCCGGTCCGCCCGGTAAACGGCATAGGTGTACTGCTTGCTGCGAAGCGCCCTCCACTCGTGCCCATCCGACCAACTGGCCGTCGCCCCGGTACCTTGCAGGAAAGCCGCCTCCGGCTCCACACCTTGTTCTCCGAAGACAAACGGACTTAAGTCCATTCCCTCTACACTATCCGGTATCGGCATCTCGAGCATAGAGAGCAGCGTCGGCATAATATCGCAGGTGTTCAGACAAACATCCGATTCGGCGCCCTGCCGCACCCGACCCGGCCAACGAAGCAGGAACGGTACGCGGACCGCTTCTTCATAGAATATATTTTTTCCCCTTCGGCCATGGGCTCCGAACAACTCTCCGTGATCGGAGGTGAAGATGAATATCGTGTTATCCCTCAATCCCAGCTCGTCAACCGCCTGTATCAGCCGGCCTACGTTCCAATCCAAATTCGCCGTCATGGCGTAATATACTTTCATCCAATCCGTAATTTGTTCTCTTACCCCTGGGCGAAATTTCGCCCAATTATCCGCGTAAGGATCGTTGTGCTCCGAATAATTCGGCGGGAGGGTGAACTCCGCCTCCTTGAACATCTCGTAATATTCCGCAGGAACATTGCTTATATCCCACGGATCATGAGGCGTGCCGAGGGATAGAAACATGGCGAACGGCTTGCTCCCCGCGGCCTTTTCCTTAAGTTGCCCGATGGCCAGGCTTGTCTGTCCGTCCGGCTCGTAGCCTTCCATCGGAATTTTCTCTTCCGTGTCGGTGTGGTAATACATGTTGTAATATTCGTGGTGAAAATTGTACGCCGCCCAGAAGCCGTCGAAACCAAGCCGATGCTCTCCGGGAGGGATGAAGGAATTTCGCGGTTCATAAT
>JAJFMO010000249.1 GCA_020697475.1 Paenibacillaceae bacterium
CTGCATCACAGGGAAAATCGGAAAATCCCCATATCCCTGCATTCGTCCAGCCAAGCAAGCTGCTGCTAACGCGACGAGCGAGGTGAGAACGACCCGATCACTCGGTGAAAAATGGTACTCTTCGAATCGCCCCCGCAGACCTGTCCCGTAGCCTTTGGCTTTCATCGCATCCGCCGTCTGTAAGGCTTCTTCCAGCGATACCGACAGCAGCAATTGCAACAGCTTCATGCCATCCGATACGCGTTTGGTGAGGCGCCCTTCTGTAACATCGATGCCTTTGGTTCGCTGCACCGTGGCAATCTCCATCAAACGGCGTCTCATTAACGGGACAAAGCGGACGGCGACAGTAGTCATAAGGGCGGTTTTGGGGAAGAGGGTGCCGAACACTCGCAAAAATTTGGGCGGCGTAATGACCGCCTGATAGGAAGTAAATATAATCAATAACGCCAGGATGGTTCCCATGGAGATGAGGCCGTACAGAAGCGATTCCAAAGTGATGGGCTGTCCGAAGGCATACGTAAGAACGTGTCGGCCGCGGTGAGAGAAGAGCGGGTTGGCCAGCACGAACAGGATCGCCAGCGGGGCGTAATATTTTAGCAATCGCCCAAGGGAAGCGAGCTCCCCATGCAGGGCGATTAGCAGGGTGGTCAGGCCAATCAGAGTCAGGATGAATAACGGATGGGTCATTACCATGCCGAGAGCGATCGCCCCAACGTAATATAACACGCAGGTTAAAGGATGGAGGGAACGGAAGCCGCCGTTCATTTGGCTGTTCCCTCGACGTCTTTGCCCAGATCGAGCGTGTATAGCCATTCGATTTTGTCGTTCGCTGCGAGTTTACTGGAACCCGCGCCGCGTGTCATGAGTTTGCCGTTCACTTTGAATACCCAGCCGCTTTTTGGGCCTTCGTCGAATTCGTACAAATTGTCGATCCCCTCAATATAAATCGTCGCACCGCGTCCGCGGTATTCCATTTGGATTTTATGCTGTTTGGCTGTTTTTTGCAAAAGGTCGAAGACGGTGTCTCCATCTTCGAAGGCGACGGAAGTGGTAGAAAGGATGACGCCGTGCTTCTTGTCGCCGACGATGGTGAGCTGGGCTGTGGGCTGTTTGGCCTCGGCCGATTGCGATGTTGCCGCAGGCGGAGCGGGTTCTGTTGAGGCGGGAGCCAGTGAAGCGGATGCCTGCGAAGCGGCGACAGGCTGCGCCGGCATATCGGCGGGCGCGCTCGGCGCAGGCATTTTCGTCGTCGTCGGCGAATCCGGCTGGTGCTTCGGTGAGCCTTCGCTCGACGGCAACGTCGATGATGGCTGCGACGGTTGGTTGTCCGCCGGCTTGGACGGCGGAGACGCCGGCGAGCTGTCGCCAGGCGGTTTGTCCGCCGGTGCCGGTGCGGGCGAAGCTTGTGAAGGCGAAGCCGCCGATGGCACTTCCGCCAATGCTTGCGCTTGCTGCGGCACTGCCGTCGCTGCGCCATCGCCTATGGCCGGCAGCGGCGTGCCGCAGCCGGCCAGCGCAACGGCCGCGACGACCGCCGCCGCTCGTGCTAACCCGAGGGCGGCGCTGCGCATCGCCCTCATCGCTCTACCCCGCGGCGGTACTCGTACGCCCGCACAGCCACCGTCGCGGCCATCTCGCGCGTAGCCGCCTCCTGCGGCAGGAAGCGTCCCGCATCCGCGCCGTCCATCAGCCCTCCGGCGGCAACCGCCCGGATGGCGGGCAATGCGGATGCGTCGATGTCCGCCGCATCGGCAAATTCTGCGCCGCTCCCCGCCGCCGGCGCCTCAAGCTTCAGCGCTCGTGCCAGCATGAGCGCCATCTGCTCGCGGGTGATCGGCCGATCCGGCGCAAACTCCGTATCGGATATCCCGTTCACGATACCCAGCTTCACTGCTGCGCCAACAACGCCGCTGTACCAAGCGTCCGGCGCGACATCCGCGAACGGACTCGCCGGCTCCGCCGCCGGCTCCACGCCCAGCAGCCGGAGCAAAATCGCGGCGAACTCGCTGCGTTTCACCTCGCGCCCAGGCTCAAACCGCGAAGCGCCGCCATCTGCAGCCCCGACGCCTTCCATCAAGCCAAACACCGCGGCTTGATCTACATATGGCAGCGCCCAAGGCGAAATGTCCGCCGCATCCGCATAAGCCGTCGCCGTCCCGCTAGCCCCGGCGCCATTCGTAGCACCCGCTCCGCCCGTCAGCGAGCGATACGCCGCCAAGGCGAGCAGCGTTTGCTCCGTGGCGATGGAGTCGGCCGCGCCGCCCAACTCATGGGCAAAGCCGCCGTCGTCCCGTTGAAATGCAAGAAGATGCGTGATCATATCGTGCCCAGACTTGACGAAACGTTCGCCCAGCGGGTCCACTCCGGCAACGGAAAGCCCCCACAATACTTGGGCGGCACTTTCACTGTTGTCGGTGCCCTCAAGCGCGAAGCCGCCATTTTCTAACTGCACCGACGCCAGCCAACCTGCCGCCTTCTCCATCGCCGAGCGCACCTGCTTACTGCCAACGTAAGGCGACAACGCACTTAACGCCGCGCCGGTCAAATCGACATTGCCTTCATCGCCTTGGACGAGCGGCCAACTGCCGTCGGCATTTTGCATGCCGAGCAGCCAGTCCAGCAGCTTTTGCATCGTCCATTCAGCGTCTCCTGGAACGTCAACGCCGCCGCGTTGCAACGCGATCAGCGCATAAATCGGCCCATTCGACCCTTGCAACGTCATCCGATCGTTATTGTAAATCCGCTCCATCAGATCGTAGCCGCCGACGTTGCGCGGATCAAGTCCTGCAGCCAGGCTCCCAAGCGCCATCCGTTCGTAATCCGTCACATTACGCAGGTTGCCGTCGCGATCCTTCAATCCTTGCTCGACCGCCGCCGCGTACGTTCCGGGAATCGCCGCCCCTGCCTGATGCAACGCATAAGCTCCCCAGTCGGACAACTCAGATTGCTGCAGCAGCCACTTGGACGCGCGTTCCATCGCCGGCGCAATCCGCGGATCCGCCTTCGTCGATGTCAACAGAGTCTTATCAATCACCGCATACTTTGTAAAATGATCTGTCCGCCCCGTCACCGTTCCTGTCTCCGCATCGATGACCGCAGGGATGGGAATCCATTGCCCTGTTTGTTCGTTCAGCCATACAAGCGCGAGCCGTTCCGGATGATCGATCATGTTCTGCTGAAGCGGGATTTTCAAAGAGAGCAGAACGGGTTCTGCAAATTTTAACCCGGACGGACCGAACTCGTACAGAGACGATATCAACTCATTCCGACCATTCCCCGGTATCTCCTTAACAGAAATCGCCGTTTCCCCGCTTAACGCTTGCGCCGGGATCTGCAGCTTCACCTCCTCTTGGGAATCGGTAACGACCGCTGTGGCGCCGGTGGCGACTTTTTGCTCCACATCGACTTGATTGGCCTTTAAATCTTTGCTCAACTGTTCAGCTTGGCCGGCATCCATCGAGCGATCGGCGTGAACCAAAGCCGTCGACGTCGGCGCTTGGCCAACCGGCTGTTCGTTCTTATAAGACAAGCCGATCCCTGCCAATGCCGCAGTTACGTCAGGCGCCAGGGACGTATCCGAAGCGGGGGAGGCGTAAATCGAACCGCCCCCAGTAACGTTCCCACCATTATTCCCGTTGGTATCCTTGCCGCCGTCAACGGTGTAGAGCCATGCTACGGTGTCGCCGTTCGACAACGTGTATGTGCCGGCGCTTCCGCTGGGGAATTGTCCGTTAACGGAATAAACCCAACCGCTTAGCGGCCCATGATCAAATTCGAACAACCCGTCAATCCCTTGTACGTACAGACGCGAGCCGGAACCCGAAGTGGCGACCCGCCCGGCCCCCAAGCTCCTCGCTAGCACCGAATACGGAGTATCCCCGTTTTGCAAAGAAACCTGGGTTACTGGATAAATCGTGCCATTCACACTGCCGCCGGACACTTGAAGCGACACGTAGGGAAGAGAGGCAATAGGCCCGCCTGACGACCCGCTTGGCGCGATAGCTGCACTCGTCGAATAATGTACCAGGTTCGGCGCTTGGCCCGCCACATAGCCGGTCACATCCACCGTATACGAGCCCTCGCTTAACCCGGGGAAGGAGGCGATTCCTTGGCTATCCGTGACGGCCGATTGAGTCCCGATTTGCACCTTGGCGCCTTGTGCCGGAACACTCTCCCCGTTGCCGAGCGTCTTCATCACGGTGACGGTGAACGACTGGCCAGCTTTAGGTTGGGCCGGATTGAAGGCGACCGAATCAACGAGCCAGGTCGTCGGATGATAATCGGCATCGACCCCGCCAATATAAACGACTGCCGTATCCCCAGGCGAAAGCGCGTAGGCGGACATGCCGACCTGAGGGATCTCCCATTGTCCTTGGCGGCGGACGGCGTAACTCCAGAAATCTTTGTCCGTGCCGATTGCGGTGAACATTTTTCCAAAAGAATAGTTGGTGATTTGATACGGAATATGGCGAACGGTAAGCAGATCCTGCAGCGTGGTCAGCAAATTGCCCGTAGTCACCTGCTCCGAGGCATAGGTGGACTGAGCGCCTTCAACCTGGATTGTTGCCGCATCGGCTGTTCCGACCGTGATGTTCCGGGATGCCGCTGCAATCGAAGGTGCTTGGCCTTGGCGTTCGCCGGTGACCGTCACCTCATAAGTTCCTCCCGGCAATCCCGCAGGGAAATTAGCGATCCCTTGGCTGTCCGTCACCACTTTCTGATCGCCGATGGTTACATAGACACTGGCGGCTACGGTCGTTGCTTGCCTGCCGTAAACCCAGTCCCAGACGGTCTGCTGCACTTGAATGCCGAAGGGCTGACTCGGCGCGGGAACAAGCGGCGTCGGCACGATCGATTGGACGAGCTGAGTGTCCAGACCGCTGTAATAGACGGTAATGTCGTCCCCATCGCGCACCTTGTAATCGTACAGGCCGAGCTGGTTCGTCTGGTCAAAATCCCACGCGCCTTGGCGCTTGACGTTGTACAACCAATAGCCTGTTGCCGAGCTGGCCAGGGCGGTATTGGCATCGACGTTGATCGAGTCAACGTAATGGGCATCGGTGGCGTGGTATGGCAATCCGGATTGATCAAGGAGCCGTGTCAATGCTTCATAGGCTGTGGAAGCCGATACGGAGCCTTCGACGACGACGCCATTCAATCCGTCCACATGAACGGTCACATAGGCTTCGGTTGTCGACGTGGCGTTGCTAAGAATCGCTTCGAAGGCTTGATCGGACTTGCCGGTGAACGTGCGATAAGCCGCCAGAGCGATCAGCGCTTGCTGGGTTGCCGCCGCATCCGTCTGCCCGCCTCGCAGATGAGCAAAACCGCCGTCGGCTTGCCGGTAAGTAAACAGGTAGGACAGCAGATTGCCGTTTGCCTTGGCGAAATTGCCTTGGCCGGCATCCAGCCCAAGCGCGGAAAGGGCGATGACCACCTGTGCGGCGCTTTCGCTGTTTTCGCCCAGGTCGTTAAAGCCGCCGTTATTCAGTTGGCGCGTGGACAGCCAGCGGACAGCGGCATCTGTAGCTTGCCGGACGTCGTCTCGCGCGGTGTACGGCGCCAATGAGGCAATGACGGCTGCAGTGATATCGACGTTGCTCTGGAAACTTGCGGCAAGTGACCAGCCGTCGTCGGCGTTCTTGTGCGCGAGCAGCCAGTCGATCAGCTTGTCGGCCGTCCACTTGGCATCGGCAGGTACGGAATAGGCGCCGCTGTTCAGCACCTGCAAGGCATAAATCGCTCCATTGACCCCTTGAGCGGTCAAGGAGTCACTGCCCACGATATCGGCGATCAAATTATAACTGGCGACGTCCTCCGGGTTGCCCCCGGCTGCCTTCACCGCCAGAGCGAGCCGCGCGTAATCGGTAACCAGGTTCAGTTTGCCCGACGATTGCTGCAACGTTGCGGCTGCCGCGGCCAAGTAAGAAGACGGGACGGTTTTACCGGCTTGCGCCAGTGCGTAGGCGTCCCAATCGGTGAGGGCGCCCCCGGCTCGGCTAATAATGTTGTCGGCTGCGCCGTCGATCGCTTGCTGGACCGTGACTTGCCCGCGCTCAG
>JAJFMO010000250.1 GCA_020697475.1 Paenibacillaceae bacterium
TGTATTGCCTACTAGCTACGGGGCAGCTTGGTCTTTACCCCGGCTGAACTTTCACCAGCGAGTTATGCCTAGCTTAGCTAGGCGCGCAACGATTGTGAACGACGCTATTCAGCCGATTCCGCCCAAAAAGTTCCCGAAAAGCGCAAATAGCGTCTGTAGCAATCGTTATAGTCGAAAGTCGAGCTAAATAGCTGAAATAACGTCCCTGGCAATCGTTAGAATATTGTTCCTTCGTCCTACGCGAATTTATCGGACTGAGATTCCGCTATTTGCTTCTATTGGCACCGCATTGGCCTCAAACTTGGATAATAACGGAATGTAGAGCCGGTTAGTTTGACGTTCAAGCTCATTTTGGACAAATAGCGGAATGTGGAGTCGTTAAGCTGAAGTCATAATTATTGTTCCCAAAAAGTGGTTTTCAACAACCGTCACCCGCTCCAGCCTTCGCCCGAACCCGCCTTTACCCCTCAAGCAGCAACGCTTCGGGATCCTCCAGCAACTCTTTCACCTTCACCAAAAAGCGCACCGCCTCACTGCCGTCCACGATCCGATGGTCGTAGGAGAGTGCCACGTACATCATCGGCCGATTCTCCATCCTCGTCTCATCGATCGCAATCGGGCGAGTCTGGATCTTATGCATCCCGAGTATGCCGACTTGCGGCGTGTTCAGAATCGGAGTCGACAGCAGCGAACCGAACACTCCGCCATTGGTGATCGTGAACGTCCCTCCACGCAAGTGCTCGAGCGTCAGCTTTTGCTTGCGGGCCTTATCGGCCAATTCGCCGATCTCCCGCTCAATCTCGGCGAAGCTCAAGCGATCGACCCCGTGAACGACAGGAACGACCAGCCCCTCTTCAGTCGACACCGCCACTCCGATATCGTAATATTTCTTGACGATGATCTCTTCTCCGTCGATTTCCGCATTCAGCAGTGGGAACGCTTTGAGAGCCCCGACGACCGCTTTGGCGAAGAACGACATAAATCCCAACTTCACTTGATGTTTCTCGAAAAAGGAATCTTTACGCCGTTTCCGCACCTCCATAATTGCCGTCATGTCGATCTCATTGAAGGTGGTCAGCATCGCCGCTGTTTGCTGGGCTTGGACAAGATGCTTTGCGATCGTCAGCCGTCGGCGGGTCATGCGGATGCGCTCGGTCGGTTTATCCGCCGGCGTGTTTCGAGCAACTGCAGCAGCCGGAGTTGTGCCCGCACTCTTGGATTCTGCCGACGGCTGGGGCTGGACTCGACTGAATCCCCCGTTCCCAGGCAGACTTCGCAAGTCAATCCCATGCTCGCGCGCCATCCTGCGCACGGACGGACTCGCTTGCGGCAAGCTGGGAGAAAGGGGTGTTGTGCTTGAAGACGACGTGGCGGCCTCGGAAGTTGAGTTGGATACGATTCCCGCAGTCGCGCCAGACCCGTTCGCTACCTCACCGGCGGCATTTGATGCCTTTGTCGTTGCAGCAGCCGAGCCTCCGCCACCAGCTCCGGAGGCCGCACCAGCACCAACGTCCGCGCCAGCTCCAACGTCTGCACCTGCCGTCGCTCCAGAGGCTGCGCCACCAGCTCCCGCACTCGCCGCGGCCCCCGCACCCGGTTCAAGTCTCGCGATCGCTTCGCCGACGCGGACCGTGTCCCCCTCCTGCTTGAGGATGCCTTGCAGCACCCCGCTTTCTTGCGCCGTCACTTCCGCGTTGACCTTCTCGGTCTCGATCTCGACGACCGCCTCACCCTCGGCGACTGCTTCTCCCTCGTGCTTCAGCCAGCGCCCGATCGTTCCTTCCACGATCGATTCTCCGAATTCAGGCACTACGATATCCGACATGTTGCCAACCCCCTTGATCACACATGATGTTCGCCATACAGCGCCGCTTTCACGATCCGATCTTGCTCCCGCTTGTGCGCGTTCGGGAAGCCGCCGGCGGGAGACGATCTCTCCGGTCTGCCGATATAAGTTAATCGTGCCCCCGACGGAAGCAAGTCTTGAAGCTTCGGTTCAATATACCACCAAGCCCCCATATTCCGCGGTTCTTCCTGCACCCACACAATCTCCTGCAGACGAGGGCATGACGCAATCACATGACTAAGATTCCCCGCTGGAAAAGGATACAGCTGCTCCAACCGCAACACCCGCATACTCTCTTGATCAAGTGGCCGCGCCGGATCCTTCTTCTCCAGTTCCTCCAGCATATCGATGGCGATCTTCCCGCTGCATAAGACGAGCCGCTCCACCGGCTTTCGTCCGCTTTTTGCCAGTACAAGCCCATGCTCCGTCACCTGACCCGGATCCATCGACACTGCCTCCGACTCCGCCGTCACCGAAGGCAGCTCCAGCACACTCTGAAAGCTCCCCTCGCTCAGCTCCACCCCGGCCGACGCCGTATGCGGATTTCGCAGCAAGCTTTTCGGCGCCATCACGATCAGCGGCCGCACCGCATCCGTGCCGAGCCTCGCCGCATGCAGCCGCAGCAAATGAAAATATTGCGCCGCCGTCGTCGGATTCGCGATCACACAATCGCCTTCGGCCGCCAGCTGCAGGAACCGCTCCAACCGTGCGCTCGAATGCTCCGGCCCCTGACCCTCATAACCGTGCGGCAACAGCAGCACCAATCCCGAACGCTGCCGCCACTTGGCCAACCCGCTCAGCAGAAACTGATCGATCATTACCTGAGCCGCGTTGGCGAAATCTCCGAATTGCGCTTCCCATATCACCAGCGTCTTCTGAGCGTACACGTCGAACCCGTACTCGAAGCCCATCGGCGCCGCTTCCGACAACGGACTGTTGTACACCGCGAACGAAGCCGCCGCTTGCCGGAACGACTGCAACGGCGTATGCGATTTGCCGCCCTCGACATCGTGCCATACGAGATGTCGGTGCGCAAACGTCCCCCGCTCCGTATCCTGTCCGGTCAAGCGAATCGGCGTCCCTTCACGCAAGATCGAGGCGAACGCGAGCGTTTCCGCCAGCGCCCAATCCACCTTGCCGTCTCCGTCCAGAGCGCCGTGCCGGCGTTCCAATATTTTGTCCAACTTTGGATACATATGAAAATGTTCCGGCTTCCGCAACAACTCCTCGTTCAGCCCACGCAACACCTCGAGCGAAACTGGCGTTGGCGACGGCACAGCCGGCGATCCTCCGTCCAACTCCGTCCCCGCCGGAACGTTCGTTTTGCCAGCTTTCGCTGCACCAGCTTCGCCTGCCTTGATCTCCTCGTACGCCGTATGCAGCTTCTGCTGCACCTCCGCCTCCAGCTGCTTCGCATACTCGGCGTCGATGATCCGCTCGCGTGTGAGCGCCTCGGCATACCGCGTCCGTACGCTCGGATGCCGATTCACCAATTCATACACCTTCGGCTGCGTCGCCGACGGATCGTCCGCCTCGTTATGCCCATACCGGCGATACCCGACCAGATCGATCAGAAAATCTTTGTTAAATCGTCTACGATATTGATATGCAAGATGTACGGCGGCCAAACAAGCCTCAGGATCGTCAGCGTTAACGTGAACGACCGGAATTTCGAACCCTTTGGCCAAATCGCTCGCATACCTCGTCGACCGCGAATCGCCCGATTCCGTCGTGAACCCGATCTGGTTGTTCGCGATAATATGGATCGTTCCGCCGGTATGGTACCCGCTCAGGCGGCTCAAGTTCAGCGTCTCCGCGACGACCCCTTCCCCCGGAAAAGCCGCATCACCATGGATCAATATCGCGAACGCCAGCGCCGTATTCTGCACAGGCGCGCCGGGACGTCGACGATCCTCTTGTGCCGCGCGGGTATACCCTTCAACCACCGGATTGACGAACTCCAGATGGCTCGGATTATTCGCTAGTCGCAAATGAGCGTGGTATGACGCTGCATCCAAGTCGCGTTCCCCGCCCAAGTGATACTTCACGTCCCCGGTCCAGCCATAGTTGATCCCCATCGAACCTTCGGACGGCACCATCTCCTTGTTCGGCGCATGCTGAAACTCGGAGAAAATTTTTTGATACGGCTTGCCCAACACATGCGCCAACATATTCAACCGCCCGCGATGCGCCATGCCGATCATCACATGCTTAGCCCCGTCATAGACGCTTTCTTGAACAAGTGAGTCGACCATCGGCACGAGCATGTCCAGCCCCTCGATGGAGAACCTTTTTTGCCCCAAGAAAGTGCGGTGTAAAAATTTCTCGAAATCTTCGACCTCGACCAATCGCTTCAACAGCTTGCGGCGGTCCTCGTCCGACACGGGCCGGTACGCGTCACCGGTCTCGACCATGCGCATCAGCCAGGTCCGTTCCTGCTGGTTGTGGACGTGGCTGAACTGAAACGACAAGGTGCGCGTATACAGCTGCTTGAGCTTGACGATCGCCTCATAGGCGTCTGTAATCCCGAAGTTCTCATGCGGCCAGATCACTTGCGCCGGCAAGCTCTGCAACTGTTCCTTGGTGAGCTCGAACGCCGCCAAGTTCAGCACTTCCTGCGGCCGGCCGTTCACTTCCAGCGGATCGATGCGCGCGCCAAGATGCCCGTAGTTACGGATGTACTGCGCCAACCGTTCGGCTGCGACGGCATCGCGCAGAACGGCCGGCGATTCGCTGACGCATGGGATTTGCCCGGTTGACGGCACACCATGCCCCGCATCCGCCCTCGTTCCCGCCATCACGGTTCCCGCAGGCGCATCCTCGGCCTCCTCCACCGGAGCGCCGTACTGCTCGAACAACGCTCGCAAAGTCTCGTCCACCGTGCCCGGCTCGGCCTGATATCGCTCATATTGCTCCAGCACATAACCCCAGTTCGCCCCGCCGAAATGTTTCCAAGGCGATTCCCGCATCGTTCTGCCAGTATTTACGGTATCCACTGCCATGTCTCGATGCCTCCCGTCCGGTTACTTGCGGACCCTTTTTTTAATATCAGCATATGTCCGGTGACGATCCATCGGATGGAGATGGCCATCAGCGGGTCGGCTCCTTTCCTTTGCGGTAACCGACGCGGGAGCGGTATTGGATCGGCGCTCGGGTCGGGTAACGGGCCGGGAACGAGAACATATGCACGAGCATCGTGAACGGCAGCACGGCAAACAACAGGAAAGCGGAGACGACATGCACCTTAAAAATCGTCGGAATGACTTCCATCAGCTCGTATTGCGGCTGAAACGTGAACAAGCTGCGAAACCACGGACCGATCGTGGTCCGATATTCGAACGCGGTCACCGTTGTATCGTACACCAGCGTGATATACGTGCCGAGGGCGGAGACGATCAGCACCATCAATATGGCGAAATAATCGGCCCACGTGGCGTGTGCCCGCAGCCTGGCGTGGGACATTTTTCGAATCAGCAGAATGATCAGCCCCGCGACCACCATGACACCGGCCAACCCGCCTCCGGCAATCGCAAACACGTGGTACATCTCGTCATGGACGCCGAGCGCCAAATAGAAGCTGCGTGGAATGAGCATCCCCATCACGTGCCCGACGAAGGCGAAGATGATGCCGTAATGGAACAGCGGAGAGCCGATGCGCAACCACCGTTTCTCGAAAAATTCGGTCGACGGCGCGGCCCACGATTTCGGGCTTCGAATGAAGCGGTACAGCAGCCCGGCGATCATCAATGTTGCGGCAATATAAGGGAATATTACCCACCAGAACATACGATCTTGCCTCCTTGGATACACTGGTCGTCGCGCATCCTCATTTGTACATCAGCGGATACGGCATCGGATCCATATCCGGTTTCTCCCTCTGTTTCTCCAGCCTCTCCAACTCTTCGGGCGTCGGCGTTTCGAATACATTTTCCATCAAAAAGGTAAACAAAAGCTTGAACACATTGTCGTCGTACAAAAATTGCTGAATGCGCGCCGTCACCAAGCCGAGGCGGTAATGCAGGTTCTCTGCTGCGGAAGGTTCCAATCCGTCGGCGACTGCGAGAAACTCATACAACAGCGGAATGTAATCGGAAATCTCATCCGCCCGGTAAAGATATCCGGCATTCTGAATCAAATTTTGCAGCTCAATTAATTCCACGCCGCGCTTGCGACTGTCGCCCAACTCGTGGGCGGTCAAGTAAAGACCGGCG
>JAJFMO010000251.1 GCA_020697475.1 Paenibacillaceae bacterium
GCAGGCTTTCGTTGCCCAACGAGCCACTTTGGCTGCGCAGGCCGGAAAATTCCTGCACTTTCGCATCTTTTTGCACATTTCAGGTGAAATTTTTGAAATAAACCTGCACTTTTGCAGTTTTTCAATCAAGCACCTTCGATCGCCGCGGGTGGCTATCGTATGATCACAGGAGTGGATGAGATGTCGGAAAAAATCGGCCGATCCAGCCGACTGAAAGGGATATGCCTCTTATTTGCAGCGGCGCTGCTGATTAGCTTCGCTGCTTCATTCTGTTCGGCGACAGCCGCTCCGCCGCCTTCCGCACCGCCAGCCGCGCCATCCAACGGGCCGGATACCGCTTTACCCACCGGTCGGCCGGCTCCGCCGCCGACCTCTCCGCCAGCCGCGCCATCAGCCGCTCCGCCCAACGGCCGCCCTGCCGCCCCGGCAAACTCTTCGCCAACCCTGCCAGCCGTTCCGCCGAATGCGCCGCCCAGAGGGGGAGATCGTCCTCCACTCCCTTCGTCTCAGCAAATTTCTCCGATCGGCGAAGGGGAAGTCGTTCGCTGGCTCGGTTTCAAGAACGGTGATTCGCCGGTTCGAGCCGATGGAACCTACGAGTGGACGACGATCGAGCCTCGTGAATGGGGGGCGATGTTTGACGTAGGCAGGCACAAGGCAGGTATTGCCGCCTCGGATGAACCGTACTTGTGGCTGACGACTGTGCTGACACCGGAATCCGCCGACCACCCGATTCTCGATCCGTATCTGCTGTTTGTCAGCCCGACGTACGACTTTGAGCTTTATTCCGGCACTCGAATGATCTATCGGCACCATAATTCGCCCGCCTCTAGCACCACCTTGCAAGATGGGGTTCCGGTCTTCGTGTCGCTTGCGGACACTGATCGCTCTGAGCCGATCTATTTGCGCATCCATTCCAAGCTGGACAAAGCGCTCTCAGGCAAAATCGGCCCCGTCCTCCTGGGCTCGCAAGCCAAATTAAAAATGGGGATCATCCGTGCAGATTTCTCCTCTTATGCGGGAATATTGCTGTTTTTCCTCATCGGCTTTGTCGCCTTGCTCATGTATTTTATGAACTCGGACAACAGGGCGTCGCTTTACTTTGCCCTTTTTTCCTGGATGATCAGCGCGTACATCTTGATTTCATTGAGATCGCCCAGCTTGTTTATCCCATTGTCGGCGATCCGGGAATACGCGACCTGGCCGATTAAAGGCGCCCTTGGGTACGTCTTTATTCTCTATTTTCAGAAAATTGTCGATATGGCCAATACGAAGCTGTTGCGCGCGGTCGGTTCGGCTGTTTGCTTCCTCGGGTTGATCGTACCGTTCGCCGTTTACTTGTTTCCCGACTTTCTCCAAGAACAAAACCGTGCGGTTACTTTGGGACAGCATCTTGGCTTCGCCGCGCTTTGTTTGTTGATCTTAGCCAATATGCTGGTGTCGTTCCGAAGACGGGTTTCCAAAGACGCTGTCTGGCTGACGGCCGGTTTTTCCCTATATCTGCTTGTGAATATCGTAGGCCAACCGCTTCGCTTTTACCTCGAGTCCAACCAGAACAAATTTGGGATTTCCCCTTACAACTTTATTCAAGTGTTTAACGCCGCCCAGCTGTATACGCTGTTATTCGGGACGATCTTCCTTGGGTTGATTTCGTTTCGCCGTTATTCCGAGGTGTATCGAAAAATTCGCAATTACAACACCCAGCTTGAGTTGAAAAATAAAGAGCTCGAACGAATGGATGAGTTGAAGGATCATTTTCTGGCCAACACCTCGCACGAGCTGCGCACCCCGCTTAACGGAATCATCGGATTGTCCGAGTCGCTGGCCGATGGAGCGGCGGGTCCACTGGCGGATGAAGCCCTCTACAATATCCGCATGATTGCCGCCAGCGGGCGCAGGTTGTCCCACCTGGTCAACGACATTCTCGATTTTTCCAAAATTCGGCACGATGAGATCAAGCTGCAGCCAAAGCCGCTTGATCTTCGCAGCCTTGTCGACGTCGTACTTGTTACCCTCCGCCCGTTGGCGGCCGGCAAGCCGATCTTGATCGAGAACCTTGTCCCGCACGCCTGCTTTGTGATGGCCGACGAGAACCGGCTGCAGCAAATACTGTTTAATTTGATCGGCAACGCCGTCAAGTTCACCGATTCCGGCGCCATACAAGTCACGGCGAGCGGGGAAGAGGCGATCTGGCGCGTTCACGTTGCCGATACGGGCATCGGGATTGCGCAGGAGAAGCTGAACGAGATCTTCGATGCGTTCGTTCAAGCGGACGGCTCGGACTCGCGCGCCTACGGCGGCACGGGGCTGGGGCTTGCGATCAGCAAGCAGCTGGTCGAGCTGCACGGCGGCCAGTTGAATGCGGTATCGAAGGTTGGGGAAGGCTCGACGTTTAGCTTCAGTCTGCCGGCAACGGCGGAAGAGGCTGCTGCCGAGACGGTGCGTCTTGCCGCATCAACGGTTGAGTCGGCTTCGGCCGAGGCGGCTGTGGCTGAAGCTGTTGCGGTTGAAGCGCCCCCAGCCGGTCTGCCGGGAGAGGCCGTACAGGCAATGGATACGAGGCCGTTGCAACTTGACGGCCAAATTACAGGCAGCGACATCTTGATCGTCGACGACGAAGCGGTCAATCTGCAAGTGCTTCGAAACTATTTGACGATGGAGAACTGTCGGGTGACCCAAGCCGCCGATCCGCGGCAGGCGCTCGAGTTATTGCTCGGCGGGTTCCGCCCCGACCTCATTGTGCTCGACGTGATGATGCCGGGCATGTCGGGCTACGAGCTTTGCCGAACGATCCGTGAGCGTGTCAGCTCGCCCAGTTCATTGCCGATTCTGCTGCTGACGGCGAAGAACCAGGTATCCGACCTTGTTGAAGGATTTCATTCCGGCGCCAACGATTATGTGACCAAGCCAGTCGCCAAGAGCGAGCTGATTGCACGCATCGAGCTGCATCTGCGGTTAACTCGCTGGAACTCGTCGCTCGAACGCAAGGTTGAGGAGCGAACCCGGGCGATTCAAAACTTGCTCGACCATGCGGGTCAAGGGTTCCTTACCATTGACCGTGAGCAGATTGTCCAACAGGAATACAGCATCGAATGCCGTAGGTTGTTCGGGCAGGACATTGCCGGTTGCCGTTACGGAGAGCTTCTCTACGCAGATGAAGGTGAAGACAGGGCATTCCTCGAAGAGATTGTGGCAGCGGCGTTTGCCGCCGACGAGTCGCAGAAGGACGTCTTCTTGTCTTTGCTGCCGGAGGCGCTGGAACTGCGCGGTTATTCGATTACTGTGCAGTACAAGTGGATTTCCGAGCCCGGCACGAATTCGGAAAAAATTATGGTCGTGTTAACCGACGTCAGCGAACGGCGGGAGTTGCAGGATCAGATGGAGAAAGAGCGGCGGTTGCTGCATTCGGTTGTTTGGGTGATCAAGCATTACAGAGATTTTAAGGAAATGATCGATGAGTACCGCGCTTTCGCGGCAGGAGGGTGGAAATCGATTGTCCATCGGGAACGGGACGCGGCGGAATCTTGGGGCGAACTCGAACGGGCGCTGCATACGTTCAAAGGGAACTTTGCGCAAATTGACTTCCTCGTCATGACCGAGCGGTTGCACGAATTGGAATCGCGAGTCAGTGAATGGCGGTCGCGGGAAGATCTTGCGGCATTCATGGCCTGGTTCGATTCGTTGGATTGGTTCGGCTGGTTGGAGGAAGATTTGCGCTCGCTGCGCAACATATTGGGCGAACGATTCGACTCGGAAGAAGAACGGGTGAATATTGAGATCGACAAGCTGCGCCGAATCGAGCGCAAAGTGGCGGAGATGGTGCCTGGGGAGCCGGGCGCGGCCATCGTGGCGGAACTGCGCAAGCTGCAGTATCGGCCGCTCGATGAATTACTGGAGGCGTATTCCGAATATACCAAGCGGCTGGCCGAGAGGATGGGTAAGCCAATTGAGCCGGTTGTCATCACCGGAGAGCGTGTGCCGGTTGATCCGACAAGGTTTATGGGATTCGTCCGATCGTTAATTCATGTCTTCCGCAATATGGTCGACCATGGGATCGAGAGTGCGGAAACGAGAGGCGCGACAGGAAAATCGCTGCGAGGAACAATCGGGTGCGAGATCGCCGCTGTCGGGCCGATGATCCGGCTCGTTATCTTCAATGACGGCGCGCCGCTTGACGTTGAACAGATTAAACGGCGCGTTCTGGCCAAAGGAATTTGCACCGAGGCGGAATTGGCGGAGATGAGCGATGGCGAGGCCGCCATGTTGATATTCCGCGAAAGATTTACGACGAGAACAGAAGTCAACTCGTTGTCAGGCCGTGGGATCGGCTTATCGGCGGTGCAGTCGGCCGTTGCGGCGTTGAACGGTTCTATCCGCGTGGATAGTCGCCCGGACCGGACGGAGTTCGTATTCCTGTTGCCGATCGAGGAATAGGCAGTTTGAATCGCGCATCATCGCGTCGCAAGCTTACCCGCCTCCCGTACTTTCCCGTTGTTCGAGCCGCGGAGGGATATAAATTTTGCTCGTATCGGCGATGTCCCGTTCGCCCTCAATGTATTCGAGCAGCCGGGCGGCTGCTGCTGCACCCATCTCCGTATATGGCACCTCCACCGAGCTCAACGATGGAATCAAATATTCGTTGGTCTGCTCCGTATTGTCGGCGGACATGACGAACAGATCTTCCCCGATGCGCAGTCCCAGCCGGTAAGCAGCGCGGTACAAGTGCCTGGCTCCGCACGACCAGTTGGACAGCACCGTAAGCGGCAGCTCCTGTCGCCTCAGCCACTCGATCCACCATTCGTCCAGGCATTCCCGCCGGTTGTGCTCCCGCTCCACAATGCGCGGGGCAAGTCCCCGCCGGTCCATCCATTGGACGTAATATTCACGTCGCTTGCGATCTCCCCAATTCGGGCGGTACTCCGGCGGCGAGTAAATTTCCACGTAGACCGGCGGCGGCAGTTTGCGGTCCTCGATATGCGAGAGCGCCATCTCCATGCTCAGGCGATAGTCCATCAGCACTGAAGCAATGCTGTCATCCTCGGGATACCCTTCGACGGATATATACGGAATGCCGAGCAGCTTGATCTCTTTCACCCACTCCGGATCGGAAAAGCTGGTCGAATCTTTCGTGATGATCCCGTCGATTCTTCGCTGCATATAAAGCTGTACAAGCCCTTTTCGCTCGTTCACCGTCGTTCCCGAGCCGTACATCAGCACGTGGTACCCGGCACTAGTACACGTTTCTTTCATGCCGATCAGCATCTGCAGGAAAAACTTGTTGCCCAAATTGTCGCAAGCGGCGAGGCAACGGCTCCTCCCGGTTCGCATACCGCTCGCCAGAGCGTCCACATGATAATTCAGTTCCTTGATCGCCTTCAGCACGGCCAGCCGTTTCTCTTCGCTGTAACCGATTCCCGGCGTATTATTCAGAACGGCGGACACGACGCTGCGCGACACTCCCGCCCGCTTGGCAACGTCAAAGCTGGTCACCCGGGTTTTCATGGGCATCTTCCTTCGATTTCTTTTATAGAAATGTATCATGAAAGGAGGTGAGGTTCAACGTCGCGAACGGTTGACTTGTCGAACCGATTCAGCCGCCGATTCGTTACCTTGTTCGTGCCCGACATGTGTCTAATCACATAACTTATGGCTTTTGGGGTCCCCGCAAAGTACCTGAAAAAGCTTCGAAGCAAAGCATCACTTTGTGGGGGTATTTAACAATAAGATTTGGAAAAATTGCGCTATACGAAGCGGGAGAATTCCGGTAGAATACTCCATAGGTACAAGCTTAACCGAACCATTCGAACGCACTAGACCAACCGGCAGAGATCGCACAAGGAGGAGAAGGGGAATGGAAGCCGCAATCGGGAATTATCATCAATCGCTCAGGCAATTGCGAGCGAATTTGGAAGCATGCATTTTGGGAAAACAGGAGGAAATCATCTTGTTGCTTACGGCAATGCTGGCCGACGGCCATGTGTTGCTGGAGGACGTTCCGGGAACGGGCAAGACGGTACTGATGAAAGCGCTGGC
>JAJFMO010000252.1 GCA_020697475.1 Paenibacillaceae bacterium
TAAATGGCGGGACTGTTTATTCTGCAGTGGCTGCGGCTGATGGCAGTTTTACTGTATCCCTCAGCCCTAATATATTGGCACCTGGCGATGTGGTATCGATAACTGCACAATCGAATGATCCGAGCAAAGGTGTAAGTCCCGCTGTAACATACACCGTTCCGGGAAGAACGGCTATTCCGATCATTACTCCTTTGCTAAGGGCGAATTATACGGTGGTCAAAGGAACTTCCGAAGCAAGTGCGCATATTGTAATCACCATCAATGGAGGGTCGACGACGTATGAAGGGGACGCATCGTCAGCAGGGGCGTATTCGATCAACGTACCGTTGTTAAACCAGAATGACACGGTTAAAGTAACGGCCAAAGCTTCCAGCAAATCGACCAGTTACCCTGCTACGATGGTTGTCGAAGCAGCGTCTTCAAATCCGCCAGCCAGCGACAGCGGCGTTGTGCTAGACGTCGCCCCGGACGGGCAAACGGTTATTGGTTTCCAGGATGTATACACGACCACGAATCAGCTGGTGATCACGTCCGGGCTGGGATCCTACAGTACCGACAGCAATATCGATTTGGTGGCCGCACAGGGGATCACCATTCAAAGCGGAGTTTCTTTGACAACAACCAATACGGGCAGCGGATCAGGACTAAGTTTAACAACAACCGGCGGAGATGTCGTTGTCAACAACGCCAGCCTGACCAACTCCGGGAGCAGTAGTTTCAGTACGATCGAAATAGACTCAGCGGGCAATGTGTATTTGCAAGGGGCGGTACTTTCGGCGGAACGAACAATTACGATCAAAGCAGCAGGGAATATTTACCTGGACAATGCCGTGTTTGATGTTAAGCAAAATGCTGCAATTATACTTCAATTAACTTCGTCGAGCGGGGTCATCACAGTTAGTGGATTAAAGCTAAGCATGGATGCCGATGCATCAATTCCGACGACTCCGGCGCCAGGGGCGAAAGTGTGCGGGGTGATGTCGAACACGAGCACCGGGGGAATCAAAGTGAACGGCGGGTCCGCAAGTAAAAGCTTTACTTGCAATTAGGATGCTGGATTTTCTGTGGCACCATCCTTGGACCAACCGTAACACATCCCAAGTATCATCCAGTAGAATGGCGCGACGGCGATAACGCTGATGTTGAAGAAAGCCTGTATAACGTAGCCAATTACTGCGGCTAATAAGCCCGCTTGAATCAGTCTTCGTCGACTTGACTCTTGGGGGCTGTTTGCCATTTCAATAGTTGCGACAGGTAACGAAGAGGGATTCTCCACTCTCATACAGAAGCTCCATCCGGACCATAAGACAATCCCGACCAGCGATAAGTATGCTAGCAAAGTGGGAACGCCCATCGTTACGGCAATTTGCAAGTATTCGTTGTGAGCTTTGTCTACAACAGCATTTTCATTGCCTAAATAAATTTTATTCTCTTCTTTGTTGATCGGAAATACCCTGGCTAAAGAATCCGGTCCGGATCCGTGCCAGAAATAGACCGGGATTAACGGAATCGTCTTCCTCCATATGTACCAACGGTTAGCCCCCGCATGGTCGTCTCCATCGACCGCCTGCTTTACATTTCCAAGAATAGAATTGTTTAAGAACGATGTACATCGTGAGGAAACCGCCCATTGCGATGGCACCAAGCCAGGCACTGCGGGTTTCTGTATAAATCAAAGCCATAAATTGAATGGAAATGACAACCAAACATATTAGAATTTTGATTTTATTTGATGACGTTAAATATAAGGTTGCAGCGATTGCGAGAAACAGCACAAGGTAACTCCCGAAAAAATTCGGATTGTTGAAAAATCCGAAACTTCGGGTACCTGAGGCTGCAACCAGGGGTCGCAGAATAGAATCAAGATGGAAATGTTGCAAGACACCATAGATAGAAACAATTGCAGAACTTGCTGACATCGCCCACATTACTGCTGTATATCGATGCACGGGTACGTATCTCGAAGCGAAGAAAAAAAGAGAGACATAGGCTATGATTGCAAGCAGGCCCTCGGCGCGGAACAAATTTCCGTATAACGCTGAAACAAAGTCTTCGGATAGTATAGCGGACAACCATACAAGGACTATGAATGTGATTGCCGCCCATTCTCCAGGACGGAATCGGCCGAATGCAAAACCGGATCTGAGCCATTTCCACGAAAACAATATCCACCATATTGCAAGGAATCCGTCAAGGTATTTAGCTTTCACCACCATGTAATGTGGCATTATGTCTTTGGGATAGATCATAAAAGCGAATAATACGGCGAATGCGAGAAGAGCGGGATACAAGGATCAACCAACTTTCAAAAGGAGTAGGCAGAAAAATTCGAATACGGGCAAGTTGAGACTGTCAAATAGATCTGGGTTCAGTGTCTTAACGGTGTATAAGCACAAGGCAGCCAAACTAACACCTAGCACGATCCCGGCGAGAATGTAAAAAGGGTAGCTTGTTAGCCACTTCAAATTTTGCTGTGCCCAGGGAGTATTGGAAATCATGATGGCGATCAGGCAAGCGGCCAAAGCAATACTAAAATCGATCATTGGCATAGCAGACATTTCCTCTCAAGGCGCCAACGCAGTCTGAACGCCTTCTAGCCCTCTATTCTACCACAATATACAAGGTGAGAAGGACGATTTTAACGAAATTTAATGCTGTTGCAAGGCGAACGTCTGTGTGGTAATCTTAAGGAAACAAACGTTCCTGAATTTGGAGTGAATGGTACAATGAACGGGTTAACCGGCAAAGTGTCTTCCGTTGAAGAGATGATTCGTCTTATTCAGGCGACCCCGGAACTAATGAGCCAAGTCACCTGCTGGCATACGATTCCGCCTCGCGAGGCGAGGTATGAGCCTTTCCCGAGCGGGCTGGACCCGCGAATCCGTGGCGCCTTGCAGCAGAAGGGGATCGACCGGTTATATAAGCATCAGGCGGAAGCGTTCACGGCGGTGCAAGCGGGCGGTCACGTAGTCGCAGTCACCCCAACCGCATCGGGTAAGACGCTGTGCTACAATTTGCCGGTGCTGCAACAACTGTTGACCGATGAACGTTCGCGCGCGCTGTATTTATTTCCGACGAAGGCACTGGCCCAGGATCAAGTCGCAGAACTTCACGGATTGTCGGAACGTATGGGCGCGGATTTGAAGACGCACACGTACGATGGAGATACTCCGCCGACGGTCCGACAAGCGATTCGCAACGCCGGTCATATCGTCGTTACCAACCCGGATATGCTGCACTCCGCCATTTTGCCGCATCATACGAAGTGGGTGAAGCTGTTTGAGAATTTGCGCTTTATCGTCATCGACGAAGTGCATACTTACCGTGGCGTTTTCGGCAGCCACGTCGCCAACGTAATTCGCAGGTTGCGTAGAATATGCCGTTTCTACGGCTCGTCGCCGCAGTTTATTTGCGCATCGGCAACAATCGATAATCCGGCGGAACATACATGCCGGCTGATCGGCGCACCGGTCAGGCTGATCGACAACAATGGCGCCCCTTCCGGGGAGAAGCATTTCGTGTTCTATAATCCACCGGTAGTGAACCGGCAGTTGGGCATTCGTAAGTCCAGTGTGCTCGAGTCGACGAAGATCGCCACATTCCTGCTCAAGCGCGGCATCCAGACGATCGTGTTCGCCCGCAGTCGAGTGCGCGTTGAAATATTGCTCACCTATTTGCAGGATCTGGTGAAGCATGAGCTCGGCAGCAAATCGATTCGCGGGTATCGCGGAGGGTACTTGCCCAAGCAACGCCGGGAGATTGAAAGCGGATTGCGCAGCGGGGAGATTCGCGGTGTCGTCAGCACCAACGCGCTGGAGCTCGGGATCGATATCGGGCAATTGCAGGCTTGCGTGCTGAACGGGTATCCCGGGACAATTGCGAGCGTTTGGCAGCAATCCGGCCGGGCCGGGCGGAGACAGGAGAGCTCGCTGACGTTTCTGGTGGCGAGCAGCAACCCGTTGGATCAATATATCATCCAGAACCCCGGGTATTTCTTTGAACGCTCGCCGGAACGGGCATTGATCGAACCGGATAATTTAATTATCCTCGTCGACCATGTGAAGTGCGCCGCTTACGAATTACCGTTCGAGGAAGGAGAACAGTTCGGCGAAGGGAAGCTCGACGATCTGCTGGAGTTTCTTGTGGAAGAGCGGATTTTGCATCAAGCCGGCGGGCGCTGGTATTGGATGGAGCAGTCGTTTCCCGCTCACGACATCTCACTCCGGTCGGCAGCGCAAGAAAATTTCGTAATTGTCGATACGACGAACGGCAGCCGGGTACTGGGAGAGGTCGACCGATTCAGCGCACCGACGTTGATTCATGAAGAGGCGATCTATATCCATGAAGGCGTGCAATTCCAAGTGGAGAAGCTGGACTACGAGGAGAAGAAAGCGTACGTCCGGGAAGTCAGCGTCGATTATTTCACCGACGCCTCGCTCGCCGTACAATTGCAGGTGTTGCAGGTGCATCAAGAACAAACCGGCGGCGGATTGGAGAGGCAGTACGGGGAGGTGGCGATTCGCGCCAAACCGACCATTTTCAAAAAAATTCGCTTGAGAACTCACGAGAACGTAGGCTATGGCCAAATCCATTTGCCGGAAGAGGAGCTGCATACGAACGGGTATTGGTTCACGATACCGGAACATTGGGTGAACGGTCGAAGCCATGACGAGATCCAATCCGCCTTGCTCGGACTGTCCAACATTCTGGTGCATATCGCCCCGCTCTATCTTATGTGTGATCCGCAGGACGTCCGCGTCGTGCCGCAGGTGAGGGCGGTGCACAACAAGCGGCCGACGATTTATCTGTACGACCGGTATCCGGGAGGGGTCGGTTTGAGCGAGCGGCTGTTCGAGCTTCACGACGACTTGATGTCTCAAGCACATCGTCTGTTTACCGGATGCGGCTGTATGGCGGGCTGTCCGGCCTGCGTGGGGCCAGTGGAGGAAGTCGGGATGACGGGGAAAACGTTGGCCGGTGAATTGCTGGGAAGAATGGGGGGAGCCCGATGAGCGAACGGTTGGCACGACTGCGCAGGCTTACTTCGGGGAGAGGCGAAGCTCAGCTGGGTAAGCGCGATAACGCGCCGCTTTCAAGACCGTCCAGTGAACCTTGGAACGCTTGGGGTGCCGAGGTTGTACATAATCGCATCGGGGAGTATGTCCTCAGAAGTGTTGCCTACCCGTTGGATCATCGCCATGGCCACCGCCCATTGAACGAAATTATCGGCCGCAGCCGCACCTTATCGGTGCTGTCTTCACAAGCTTCCGAAGTTGTAGAGGGACATGAGCGCCTATTATTTCTCGATACCGAGACGACAGGACTCGGGGTCGGAACGGGCAATCTGGCATTCATGGTCGGAATCGGATTTTTCACGTCGGAGGAATTTATCGTTGAACAATATTTTTTGCGCAGCCCAGCTGAAGAAGCCGCGATGCTGCACGACTTGCGCCATAGAATGAGCGGTTTCACTCATCTGGTTACTTTTAACGGGCGATCCTTTGATTGGCCGATTCTGCTTAATCGGTTCGTGATGCATCGTATGAGGGGAGAGCACGAAACAATCGCTCATATCGACTGTTTATACCCTGCCCGTAGCTTATGGAAGCACGTTCTTCCGAATTGCAGGCTGGGGATGGTGGAACAAAGCCGGCTTGGATTTTTCCGCCTCGATGATGTCCCCGGTTCCATGGCTCCTACGCTTTACTTGAAATATTTGCACGATGGCCGGGCACAATTTTTGAAGGGCGTGTTTTTGCACAACGAAGCCGACGTGGTATCATTGGCCGCGTTGTCCGCTCATTTCTCCATGCTGCTGACCGACGGCGGCGACTTCGATTCACTTAAGATGAATTCCGAAGAATTGTACAGATTGGGGCTGTGGTACGATAAGGTTAACAAGCCGGAACTGGCCAGGCGATGCATGGAGGAGCTGATTACTTGCGCCTGGTACGGGGAATACGCATTGCTTCCGAATTTGGCTGCTTGGTGCAAAAAATCCCGTCTGCACGATCAGGCAGCGAGATTATGGAAACGGCATATGGAAGTTTCTTCGGCGAGATCGATGGATTACAGTGTATGTATCGAATTGTCGATGTATCATGAACATCATGACAAAAATTATGGCGAAGCTTTGGAATACGCGGAAGAAGCTTTGCGCAGACTTCGTCGACGGGCAGCGTTGAGGAGAACCGATAAGGAGTCCGAGCGCTTGCAGATTGAGCGACGGATCAACCGGCTACGCAAGAAGGCGCTGAACCAGGCGAAGCGAATAAGCTTACTTGGATAATAGGGGGGAATGTTATGACAACAACTTATTCCTCTTGGCTTCAACTCGATGATGGACTTGCCTCATCAGAATGTACGCCCTTAAACTGTTCATCGTCTTGGGTGACAGATCGACGAATTTGACCCCGTAATATTGTCCGATTTCGGCCGGCTTGCTGTGAATGATTTCGATTCCCAGCAGTATTTTATTTTCAAAATTCATATCTACATACATCTTCTTATACGAGGGCAACGGGATTGCCGTATCGACGGTAAAACCGATTCCGCCCAGTCCGACGTTATTGACCAGAACTTCAAGCAATGGCTCGGAATCCGGCTTCTGATACAAGAACGCATTCTGATTGACTTCGAACCGGGGAAAGGCACGTTTCTTCAGAAATAAACTCTGAATTTCTTGCGGAACGAGGAAAAGCAACGTCCCGTATTCTTTGGCGAACAACGACGTCATGAAATTCATAATTCCATATGAGGTGTAGATGACAAGCTTCACTTCGGAACCGAGCACAAGTTGATTTGCCTCGGGTATCGTTACTTCCAACTCGATCAAATCGCCCTCTATATGGCTTATTTTTCCAGTGATTACGATATCGTTTCTCTGAATTACGGTAATGGAACCGACAAACTGTTCTTCTGTTACCGAAATCGTCTTGTTCTGATCCTGCAATGCTATCCCTCCGGGTACCGACTGGCAAAAGATGCGGGTTGGTGGTATCGTTACGATTATATCAAAATTTCCAGTATAGGTATAGACGAACGTGGATAAACGGCAATCGCCGTTTTTTGGCAAACCCGTTTGTCTAGACTTCGAACGATCATCGGAGGATGTACTTACTGAGAAGTTAAAATAACGAAGAAGTGGTGAGTGGAATTGATCCAATTGCAAGATGTGAATTTCGTACGCGAGGAGCGTCGCATCCTCGACAATATCAACTTGCACATAGGAGCGGACGAGCATTGGGCAATCTTGGGTAAGAACGGCTCTGGCAAAACGACGATTCTTGAATTGATGACCGGTTATGAATTTCCCAGCTCCGGGCGGATCGATGTGCTCGGGTTCCAATACGGATCGTGCGATGTGCGCGAGGTGCGAAGGAAAATCGGTTATATCAGCCAGTCGTTGTTTGAGAAGTTGAATCCGGCCGATCCTGTTTGGGAAGTAGTGGCAACGGGGGAATATGCTTTTTTGCGATTTTATGAGACGATCCCCGGGGAGGTCATTGACAAGGCCAGGGAGATGCTTCGACG
>JAJFMO010000253.1 GCA_020697475.1 Paenibacillaceae bacterium
GGGAAGTGTATGTGCAATTCGGGCGCTAAGGCGGGCTCCCCCAGACGACGGTTGAGCCCTTAGTGGATATATATGCGACAGGGGCCGCATTATTCGGGCGAGTCGATCGCGGGAGTTTGCCTGCGGTACGGGAACGCGTTATGATGAGGGGGTGAGAATTAAACCCCACAAAGTGACGCCTTGCTTCGAAGCGGATTCAGGTGCTTTGCGGGGGCCCCGGAACAATTTCTTGCAAGCAAAAAAAGCGGACGAGGTGCATCAGACATGGAATACGTCAAATTAGGCAGAAGCGGGCTGAAAGTGTCTCAGATCAGCCTGGGTTGTTGGACGTTCGGACGGGCCGATACGACGTACGGCCAACCGGGCAAGGTCGGAGTCGACGACTCCGTGCGGATTATACATAAGGCGGCCGATCTCGGCATCAACTTGATCGATACGGCCAACCGTTACACCGACGGCGACTCCGAGGAGATCGTCGGCAAGGCGATCAAGGGGCGCCGGCACGAATTCGTCATCGCGACCAAAGTGCGCGGACGCGTCGGCGCCGGGCCGAACGACGAAGGGCTGTCGCGGGTACACATCATGGATCAGGTGGAGCGCAGCTTGCGCCGGCTCGGCACCGACTACATCGACTTGTACCAGGCGCATTCGGTCGATCCGACCACCCCGCTCGACGAGACGCTGCGCGCGTTCGACGATCTGGTGCGGCAAGGCAAGGTGCGGTATATCGGCTGCTCGAACTTCCCCGCGTGGGTGCTGGCGAAGTCACTGTGGATCAGCGATGTGGAGCGACTCGCGAGCTTCGTCTCGGTGCAGCCGACGTACCACCTCGCCAATCGTGAGGTGGAGAAGGAGCTGCAGCCGCTCTGCGTCGATCAAGGCGTCGGGATGATTCTCTACAGCCCGCTCGGCGGCGGACTCTTGACCGGCAAGTACCTTGGCGGCGTGCCGAGCGGCAGCCGCGGAGAAGCGAAGCCGCAGCTCGTCAACCAAGCGCAACGGCTGGAGAAGGCGCTTGGCGTGCTGAACGAGATCGCGGCATCTTACGGCAAGACGGCTTCGCAGACGAGCCTGAACTGGCTCGTCGACCGCCCAGCCGTTTCGTCCGCGATCATCGGGGTGAGCCGCATCGAGCAGCTGGACGAGAACGTCGGCGCCGTCGGCTGGAAGCTGTCGGCAGAGGATGCCGCAAGGTTGGACAAGGCTTTCCGGTAATTTGGGCGGCGCGACGCCTGCCAGCTTGTCGGCAGTTGCAGAAGAGCCACACACGGGCGTGTGTGGCTTTTTTGTGCAACGCGGAGCGCTTATGCCGGACGAGACTTAGGTTGCCGAGTCGCATCTTCGGCAGCCTGCTTCCCTCTTCGTCGGAGCCGTCCGAAATATCGCCGGTTTTCGATATCTACAGATCGGAAAGACGAGCAGGTGCATCGCCGAAATCCGGCACTTCCAGCTGCTTGCCCCCTTGGAGTGAAGATTCGTGCGCGATTAAGCCAGGAACCAAATAGCGTGCAGCTTGCCATATGTTGTTAGGTGGAAGCACCCCGGTTGAACACGAAACGACAAAGTCGTCGACCAAAAATTGATGCGATCCTTTATGCCCATTGTTCAGACCTTTGAACTCGATCGGAAGGCGCGAAGTATCGTGTATGGGGGCTGTTCCGTAGAAGTAACTGTCCGTCGCAAGGGCTTCCGTGCTATGAAATACTCCATCTTCCGCTTCCGGTTTGCGGGCTGACGTTTTAAACAAATGATCCAGACTTTCCGCCATCGCCGGACGCTTTTCAACCCATACCGCCCCGGCATGATTCATTTCAAAAGAAGCCTTTGTTCCGAACAGATTTAACCGTTCTCCATAATTGCCGATTCGCCTGAACTCATTGATGCGACAGCAGCTTCCATCCGACATCCTGAAAAGTGCGGTTTGGTTGCTGTATTCATTCGACCATTGATTCGAGTCCTTCTTAAACACTTGATCGTCGATAAGGTCGACAAATCCGCAGCAAGACACATGAGTCATCCGAGCTCCGGTGACAGAGACGACCTGTGAAATCGAATGGGTCGGATAATGCATCGGAGGCGAACCCGCCGTCTTTAACCAATCATGCCCGCCCCTCCTCTTGAAAACTTCGTATAATCCGTCAAAATCATGGTAGTATTCAGCTTCTCCGTATACGATATTTCCGAATGTGCCTTCCTTGTATTTTTGCCTGCAATAAATAACATGCGGGTAGTAGTAGCTCGTTTCTCCCACCATATAAATGCGCTTCGATTGTTGCACCGCTTTCACCAGTTCTGCAATTTCCGTCATCGTAATTGCCGATGGAACGGCGGAGTATACATGCTTGCCCGCTTCCATCGCCTGCAGAGCTTGCGGGCCGTGCAGCCAATTTTGAGTGAAAATAGCTATCGCGTCTACATCCGACCCGCAAACATCATCAAGAGAGGGAAAGGTTGTTTTGATTCCAAATTTACGGGCGCTGCCAGCCAGCTTTTCCTCATCGAGATCGCTTAAAACAACTTCTTCTACAAGAGGGTGCGCTTGAAATAATGGGATAAAGGCTTGGGCGAATGTGCCGGTTCCGACAATGCCGACTTTCAGTCTTTTTATCACTTAATTAGCCTCCTCTTTCATATCAAACAAGAATTCATGCAGATTTGCAGGAATTTCCGAATAAACATCACAAATCCCCTTTCGAAAGTAGATTGTAGCACATTTGAACAGTAGTGAGGCACATTTTGCCAAGGAAATCAAGCACGAAAAGTCATTGTCAGCCTTACGGCCTGCGACAATAATAGAGGCGAGGGTGTCCGGTTCGCCGGTTGTCGATGATCGTCCGATCGGGCCATTGCGGGTGATGAACAGGAATGCAAAGACTCTGCTTGGCCATCCTCGAATCGATTGCGTCCGGGAAAGTGGTTACGTTGTAAGAACGCACGAATCATCCGATGAAAGGGGTTTGAAAGCTTATGGCAAAAAAGTCATGCTTTACTCTTCTTGGAGTTATCATTTTGATTGCGCTTACAGTCGGTTGCAGTCAATCCACAACCCTGTTTACAAACCAGTCTACAAACCAGTCCACAGGACAACCAACCGCAGTCGCACCCGCGAAGCTTGAACCGGTTACATTAACAATACTAACAACGCAACCGTTAACCGACGAGGAATTCGACAAATATATTTTGACGCCTTTACACAACAAGTACCCGCACATCACTTTAACTCGGACTACCGGAAATTTCGCAACGTATAAACAAACGGTCGTTGACGGCAATATGCCCGACCTCCTGTATGCAAGCCCTTACTTGAATCGTATCGGGGTGGACGACGCTTTCTACGATCTGACTCCCTTGGTCAAGAAGCAGAATATGGACTTGTCTCGCCTAGATCCAACTCTACTTGAATCGGTTAAAAAGTATGGCCAGAACGGCCAAATAGTGTCCATTCCTTTCGTCCAAAACACGGTTGCGCTATTCTATAACAAAGATCTGTTCGACCGTGCCGGCGTGGAATATCCGAAGGACGGCATGTCCTGGAACGATGTGGCGGATTTGGCGCGCAAGATGCAAGGCAAATTGACCTCATCTTCCAACGAATCGCCGTTTCGTGCATTGGATCCTTACTACAACAACGCCTTCAACTTAGGATCTTCGTATTCGGCGGAAGTGTATGACCCCAAGACCGGGAAGGCAATTATCAATCCTATATGGGGCAAAACGTTTCAATTCATGATGGACGTCTTCAATATTCCGGGCAACAAACCGGCGAAATTGGCCAGCAACGCGAGCGATTTTTACGCTGGGAATACCGCCATGATTCCGCAATTTTACAATTCTATATTGGATAATGCTCTTAACGGAAAAATTCAATTCAATTGGAATGTCGTTCAGTATCCGGATTTCCCGGATAAGAAAGGAGTTGCTCACCAGGTGGACTTCCACCAATTTGTCGTATCCAGCACAAGCAAGCACGCGGAAGATGCGCTGAGGGTGATTGAAGTGGCTACTTCGTCCGAGGTGCAGCTGGAAGCTTCCATGATGGGCAAAATCCCCGCCTTAAACGATTCTTCGCTGCTTAAATCATTCGGAAGCGGTGTTCCCCAGCTGAAGGGAAAGAACATCCAAAGCATGTTTAAGAGCAAGAGCGCCCCCTTAATTCGGCTGGACCAATATACCGATCTGGTGACCAATCAATTAACCGCCGCGTTCACTGACGTATTCAATGGAAATGCCGATATAAACACCGCCTTGAGAACGGCGGAAGAAAAGGCGAATGCGGACATCGCCACTCAGAATTCCGGGAAGTAGCGGGAAAACAACACACAAAAAGATATTGCTCTCCTTGCGATCTGCGACAATAATAAAAGACAAGGATGTCCGGCTCGCCGGTTGTCCGTCTAATGCCCGAGGGGGCAACAGCACAACATTCATTTAGGAGGTTTTTTCCGTGATTCGAGTGACGATTTGGAATGAGTATCTGCATGAGCAAGAGAGCAAGAAGATTGCTGCTGTATATCCGAAGGGGATTCACAATGCGTTGGCGGAAGGGATTCGCGGGGATGGGCTGGAGATTGCGACGGCGACGCTCGAGGAGCCTGAACATGGGCTAACGGAGGAGCGGCTGAAGAATACGGATGTGTTGATTTGGTGGGGGCACAAGGGGCATCTGCGGGTGGAGGACGCCATCGTCGATCGGGTGCAGCAACGGGTGATAGAGGGCATGGGACTGATCGTCTCGCACTCAGGGCACAAATCGAAAATTTTCCGCAAGTTGATGGGAACGTCGGGGAGTTTGAAATGGCGGGAAGTTGGGGAAAAAGAGCGGCTGTGGGCCGTGAATCCATCACATCCGATCGTGAAAGGGGTCGGCCCTTACATCGAGCTGGAGCATGAGGAGATGTATGGCGAGCATTTCGACGTGCCTGAGCCGTTGGAGACGGTGTTTATCAGCTGGTTCGCGGGAGGCGAGGTGTTCCGCAGCGGGATCACGTATCAGCGCGGGCAGGGCAGAATTTTCTACTTCCGGCCTGGGCATGAGACGTATCCGACTTACTATAATAAACAAGTTTTGCAGGTGATCGGCAATGCGGTGCGTTGGGCGGCTGCGGCGAATCCGTCCGAGGTTGTGTATGGGAAAGTGCCGCCGCTGGAGACGTTAAACTAAACAATTTGCACTCGTCAAGCAATAATGGTGATGCACTGCAATTACTGTGATTAAAGTCGCGTGCCAGGAACCGGCGGCTGAAGTTCTAAGGATGTGGAGGTTTTGCTTATGGCGCTTCAACAGCCAAATTATAGTTATTATACGTTTCTCATGATACGGGAAGGTTCATTAGCCCTTATGGAATTACAACGGCCGCCACTCCCCATGCCGAGCGGGTAGCGGCGGAAGGGGCATTGTTTACCCATGCATTTTGCACGGCGCCGCAATGCAGCCCTTCCCGCGCCGGTTTGTTTACAGGCAGGCATCCGCATAGTGTCGGGGTTCTTGGATTAACCGGCGCCAAATTTGGTTGGACTCTTCATCCATCCGCAAAGCATATGGCACAGTATTGCCGCGAAGCGGGTTATGATACGGCGCTGATTGGCATAGCCCACGAAGCGATGGGTGCAGGAGGCGATCCGAATGTGCTCCGTCACTTCGGCTTTGACGATATTTCGAATGAAAAGATCAATTTTCCAAGCCGATTGGCCGAAGACACTTTGCCACGCTTCCTGAAGGATCGTCCGAACAAGGACGCACCGTTGGGAGTTACGGTCCCGGACTATTTGAACGAGGGAATCGGGACCGTTCGCGACCATGCCGAGCTTCAAGGAAGCGTTAAGCAATGGGATGCAGGACTTGGCGATGTGTTGAAAGTATTGGACCAGGAAGGCTTGGCGGATAACACTCTTCTCATTGTCACGACGGATCATGGACTTGCCAATCCAAGGGCAAAAACTACGTTATACGATGCCGGAATTGAAACTTTGCTGATGATTCGCTATCCGAAACATGTTCAGGCCGGAGTGCGTTGCGACGAGTTGATCA
>JAJFMO010000254.1 GCA_020697475.1 Paenibacillaceae bacterium
ACGTCCTGTACGTACTCGTTGTAGCACTGATACCCGATAAAATCTTGAAATCCGCCGCGCAGTTCGCGAGGAACGGCGATATTGCCTTTGCCACCCAAATGCCACTTGCCCACATAACTCGTGCGGTAACCCGCCTCGTTCAACCGGTCGGCGAGCGTCGGAACCCCGGCGGGAAGCGCCGACACGTTGCGCTCCACACCCGATTGACTTGCATACATTCCAGTGAACAAGGTACCGCGATAAGGTGTACATACCGGCGCGCAAGAGTACATGTTGTGAAAGAGTACTCCTTGCGCAGCCAGCTTGTCCAGATGGGGCGTCTTCACTTGCGGGTGCCCCATGCACCCAAGCGCGAACGCATGCAGTTGATCGGCAAACAAAAACAAAATATTATGCTGTTCAGCCATTCGAATCCTCCTAAGCCTAGATTGCCTCTTATCCTTATTATAAATCGCTTTCATTCGGGCTGAACATGTTATACTTATATAAAAAGATGGATTTATTCTAGATGTTGCAGCAGCGATCAAAGGGAGGGACGACGCATGAATGTACGCAGAACGCTCACCAACAGCGTGGACAACCTCGACGACTTGATCATCTGGAACGCCGGGGCGAAACGAGCGGCAAGAAGCGGCTTCGGCGCGCTCATTCGCGATCACTATCTGATAATGCACATCATGGATGGGCACGGCGACTTAAAAATCGGAGATCGGGCGTTTCACGTCCGCGCGGGTGAAGGATTTATCGTCCCACCGGAGACGGTTCACCATTACGAATCGACCGGTGCGAAACCGTGGGCTTACTTCTGGTTTAGCTTTCACGGCATCAAGGCGGAACATTTTATCAAAAAAGCGGGGTTATCCTACGATCAACCGGTGTATACGCTGGAAGAAAAGACGGGGCTGTTCGAGACGTTGAGAGATTACGTTCAACAGGGGTGGCTTCATGATTCAAGGCCTTGCTCCGAGCTGACCAAGATGAAGGTGCTGGCGTTGTTGTATCAATATTTCGCCCAGCTCGTGGAAGCTGCCGTTCTTGCGGAACAAAGCGCCGGCAGGAAGAAGGATATTCAGCAGGAGCAATACGTCAAGAAGGCGATCCAATTTATTGAAATGAATTTTTACAAAAAGATCTCGATCGCCGACGTCGCCGGTTACGTGGGACTTAACCCGAGCTATCTCGGGCAACTGTTCAAGCAGCAAATCCGCCTGTCTCCACAGCTATATGTATGCCAATTCCGGATCGACAAAGCGGTGCAATACATGAACAATCCGGCGGCATCGATCAAGGAAATCGCCCGCTCCGTCGGGTACGAAGACCCTTATTTGTTCTCGCGTATATTTCGTCAACTCAAAGGCATGCCGCCCACACAATTCCGCAAAAAACTGACGAATGAGGCGGTTCCATTGGGGGCTGAGCCGGGGCGAGCCGAGATGGACTCGGATGAGCCAGTCTAACGATTGTAACGCTTGTGAGCGACGCTATTTAACCGATTAGTCGCGAAACCGAATTTTAGAGCAAATAACGTCGCTGGTAGTCGTTAGAACTTTTCTCCCTCAAAACAAGCAACAAAAAAACACCTCCCGCGGACTGAGGCGCTTAGCAGCGCCGCTCGTCGGCAAGAGGCATTTTCCATTTTTAACATCCATCCATTAAACCAGTGTCAGCTTCTCATACGTCTTGCCGAGCACACCCTGCGCATCCCCGCGCAGCCAGTCTTCGACGAGAGAGTAGTATACGGAACGGAAGTCGACGTTGTACTTCAAATCCCCCTGATCGAGGTCGGTCAGGCTCGGATACACCCCGAACATGCCGCCCTTGACTTTGCCGCCGAAGACGAACATGGGAGCGGCCGTGCCGTGATCGGTACCGTTGCTGCCGTTCTCCTTCACCCTGCGGCCGAACTCGGAGAACACCATAGTCGCGACTTTCTCCTCCAGCCCTTGCACCTTCAAATCCTCATAGAAAGCGGTCAAGCTTTCATCCATCTGCTTTAGCAGTTTCGCGTGCTGATCCTTCTCCTGGGCATGATCGTCGAACCCGCCAAGCTCCAGATAGAACACCCGGGTGCCGGATTTGCCGGCCAGCATCTTGGAGACCAGCTTCAGCTGATCGGCGAAGCCGCCTTTCGGATACTCGATCTTGTTCACGTACGAATTGTCGATCGAATGAATCGCCTTTACACTCTCATAGGCGTCCATTCCCCGCTCGCAAGTGACTTTCACCTGTGTGCCTTGACGCTGGGGATCGTACATATCAAGGAACGCTTTGGCCAAGCGGTTCTGCTCCATCACTGGAGTTTTCGGATCGAAAATCGAGTACGTCTCGAGCGTCTGGATCACCGGAACGCTGATCGTATCGGAGTTGAACGCCTTGTTCGCCGTGTTGCCGAGCTGAATGACGCGCAGCGGATTATCCTTCTCTTCCTTAAGCGATGTCTCAATATAACGCGCTAGCCAGCCGGAATGGTTGTACTTCTCGGGATCGGCCGTCTGCCAAATTTCCATCGAGCGAAAATGCGACCGGTTCGGCTTCGGATACCCCACCCCTTGAATGACCGCTAATTTGCCTTCCTGAAACAGGTTGTGCAGACCAGCCAAGCTCGGGTGCATGCCGATCTTGCCGTCGAGGTCGAGCACCTCGCTCTCCGTAATGCGCAACGTCGGCCGGTTGTCATAGTAGCCACCCAAGCCGTAAGGAACGACCGTGTTGATTCCGTCATTGCCGCCGGAAAGCTGGACGACGACGAGCACCGGTGAGTCGACTTGAGATTCAGGCGCAGCGGAACTCAACACTGTCTTTCCGTTCTCGGCAAAAAGCAGCGGGCCGCCAAGTCCAAGCGTGGCCAGCAATGCCGTACCTTTTACAAGAAACTCTCTTCTTGTCAACTTCATGATCACTCACTCCTCTCTCACTTCATCTGGGCTTCCGGACTGACTAACAACAGGAACAGCATGCCGCGCAAACCGTTCGTCTGCGACTTCATATGAACAAAAGATTCTTCCGCGTATTGAGCGATCGCCTTCTTGGACGTGTCGCTGATTTCCCAAAGCCCAAGCTTATTCGCCCACAAGAACACCCATTCCGCCGCATCATCCTTGTTCTCGGGCTGGTTTTCCTTGGCTGTCAGCACCTTGGTGCTTACCCGTTTGGACACGTTCTGGGCGAATTGGTAACGAGCTAATATCGAGGAGGACATCAACCATGTCGGTCCACCGCGCCAACCGGCCACGTCCGGCGGGTAGTACAGCTCCTGGCCCATGCGAGCCATATAGTTCGTGAACGTGCGCGCGAGCGGGAGGTTGAGAGTGCGCAACACGCCAGCGGTATATTCGGCCGGAGTCTTGATCAGCGCCAGTTGGTACTCCGGTTTATAAAACTCATCGGATAAGAATAAGTTCTGCAGCACGTCCGCGATCGTCTTCTGGCTGGAGAAATCGGCGCCCACTTTGGCCACCCATTCGGTAGAAGGATTGTCGACGGCGAAAAACTTCAGCAGCTTCGTCGCCATAAACAAGGGCAGCGCCTCTTGATCGAACAGCACATCGACGATTGTCGTCTCGTTGAAGTTGCCTTGCTCTCCCAGCACCTTTTTGACCGATTCGTCGTGATTCTTCTTATTGAACTTGACATCGCCCGTATTGTTGTTGACGGTCCAACCTGTAAACGCTTTAGCGGCGTTCTTGATGTCGTCCTCGGTATAGTTGCCTATCCCCAAAGTAAACAGTTCCATCACTTCGCGAGCATAGTTCTCGTTCGGCTTGCCCTTGCGATTGCTGTTGGCGTCGAGCCATTCCATCATCGCCGGGTCTTTGCCGACCTTAAGCACCAGATCCTTGAAATTGCCCATCCCTTCCTCGCGGAACATATCGATCTGGTTCACCATGAAGCTGACGTTATTCACCTTGCGTTTGGAAGTGGCGAAGTGCCCGTGCCAGAATAGCGCGACTTTCTCATGTAGCGGGGCTTGCGTATTCAGCATGCGATACAGCCAGTACACTTCGTAATCTTTCATCTGCTCGACTTTCAACAACTTGCCATCCGCTTTCACTTCATCGAAGGCAAGCAGCGACTGCTCGTTATCCGTCAACGATTCGCCCGCGATCAACCGCCGAACCGTCTCCTCTTTGCCCAGCATGAGCGCCGCGTTCACTTCATCCGCCGTTGCGGTGAATGTCGTCCGGTTCAACAGGTGCGAAGCTTCCTTCACCGTCCAAGCCATGGCCAGCACCACCAATCTTTATTGAGGTTTTGTATTTAAGCACATTATAGATACGATATGTTACGAAACAGTGAATGTCTAGTTATTTTTTTGAAAAATGGGCCTGATGTGAAAAATGCAACAATCGTGTAATATCGGGGGCTTGAAGCGGGATGTCGTAGATGGCGATGTCGTCGATCTGGCCTTGGAAGCCGTCGTTGTCTTGGTCGCCGGGATCGCCGAAGGCGTCCGCGCCAAAGCGGCGGCCGATTCCGTTGTCGCCCGGATGGGCGGGAACGGCTTTGAAGACAACGGTGTCGGACGCTTTTGCCGCGCCGTCGATGTAGAGCTTGAGCGTACCGTCGCTAAAGACGGCCATTGCGTTGTGCCAGGCGCGATCGGCGGGCCATGCGGCTTGGATCGTGAGCTTGCGATTGCCGTTCGCCACGGCCGCTTGCAGTTGGCCGTCCTTGAGGCGGAGCGCCAAGCCGGCGGTGTCGCTGCCTTCGTCGTATAGGACTTGCGTGGCGGCGTCGCGGGCGGCGGTGCTGGCTTTGTCAGCCTTCAACCACATGGACACGGTACGCAGCGCGAACGGCTCGGCGAGCGAGTCTTTGCTTGTACGGCTCTTGCCGTCACCCAACTTGACGGCAGATTTACCGTCGAAGGCGAGCGCGCCGCCCGTGTGGCCGTTCTTGTTCCATTTGGCGCCAAGGACTGCGCCGTCTTGTTCGTTCGGCGAGGCGTCATGAAGCGTCTGGCCGTCGTCTTGATCCATCGGATACTGAGCTAAAAGGGAGTAGTGGTTGATTAAGCGGTCCAGCTCCTCCTCTGAGATCGGGAAGAACGAAGCATGGCGGCGTTGGAAAGGAAAGCGAATGTCGGCGGCCGGAATTTCCTTCGACCAATTCGTGAGGTCGGTCGATTCCATAACGCCGTATTTTCCCGCCGCCCAGTAATCATAATAGAGATACCATTTGTTTTGATCGGTCAATTTGAGCACTTCGGGACCTTCGGTCGTATTCGGCGTAATGAGCGGGCTAATCTGACCATAGCCGCTGTCAAGCTTGTCGGATTGGGCCCATCGGTTGCGCATCGGGCGAACGTGACCGTCCTTGAAGAACATGTAGAACTTCCCGTTATATGAAGTGACGTTCGCGTCGATGATGTTGTACCCAGGATCGAACATCAGGGTGGCGGGCGTGAGCGTTTTCCAATCGGTCGTGTAAGATTCGTATATGCGGCTGTCTCCGGAGTTGTCGACACCGACGGTGGACGACCAGTAGATGACGTAGCGCTTGTTCGCTTCGTCCCACGACCATTCCGGCGCCCATGAGTTGCCCACGAGCGGGAAACTGCCCATCACCTTGAGCAGCTTGGCGTCGGTGAAAGAGATAAGGTCTTGCGTTCGCGCCGAACCGATCGATTTGTTGCCGGGCGCGGCGGTTGTGTACACGAGGTAGTAGTTGCCATCGGGGGCTTTGTTCATGAAAGGATCGCGAATAATGCCGCCGCCGATCGGCGACGACCAAACGGCGTCGTTATGGTTCAACTCGTACCAATGCAGCCCGTCGCGGCTGTAGGCGTAATGCAGCTTGCGCGTCATGTCTGTCTGGTTCGGTCCGGAGCGGAAGTATGCCATGAGGTAGGCAGGTTGGGTGGTGTAGGCGGTGGCGCCGGGTGAGTTCGGGTCGGCGGCGGGCCGACCGGGCATGGCGCAGGCGGCGAGCAGCGCGGTTACGGCGATGAGCAGCGCAAAGACGGCGTACAGGTGCCGATGTCGTTGTCGATTGGGGGTAAACATAAAGGTTTTCAAAAACCGATC
>JAJFMO010000255.1 GCA_020697475.1 Paenibacillaceae bacterium
CGATTCCGGACAGTTTTTCCGCCTGAAATAATTGCGGGACAAGCAAAAACCCGTCTTCCTCATACTGCTTTAGCTGCTGCTCCGACAAATTCGCCATGTCTCTCACACTCCATTAGTTTCCTTTTTGTGCCGCTATCGCTTGATTGATTTCTTCTTCCGCCGTACGCAAAGCCGTGTTGATATCCATCTCGCCCTTAACCACCGACTCGAGTTTCGTCTGCATGATCGGGGTGGCGATGCTGTCGCCGATCACGGATGGAGGCGGATAACTGGCCGGCGCGCTCTTATAGATCGACTCGAGATGCTTGCCCTTCAAACCGGGAATATTTTGGCCGAACTCCGCTTTGAATTTCTCCCCTGTCATCGCGGTCGCCAGACCGTTGCGGCTCATCTCCAGCTGCACTTCATCGGAAACGACCGTGGAGATGACGAGAAACGCGTCCTCCTTGTGCTTGCTGGCGCTGGGAATAATGAGCGAACGGGGATCAGCCGACATGGCGATATTCGGTTTTTCCTTCAAGCTCGGATATTGCGCCACATCCCAGTTCAAGTCCGGCACTTCGATGAGCAGAGGCAGCAGGTTCACAGAAGAATACATGGCTAAAGTCTTGTCTTTGGAGAAGGCTTGCTTCCCTTTGGCGTTCGTTTGCACCAGGTTGTTGCCCGGAATGTCATAGATGCTTTTCATCGTTGAAAAAAGCTTTCGCCACGAGTCCGTGTTAACCGCCGCTTTGTCCGTCTGCGCATCGACATAAATCAATGATGACTGAAGACGCACCCTGGACACCAGATCCGGTTCAAGTCCGCGGTATTGCACCCCGTCCGTATTTCTCGTCAGCTTGGCGGCAAGCGCAGTCGCATCCTCCCAAGTCATTCCGTCCTTCGGATACGCGATTCCGAACTTATCGAAAATGTCTTTGTTGTAATACAGCGCACTGATCAATCGGTAATAGGGCAATCCGATCAAAGCTGTTTTGTGGCTGGCCGTCTTGATTTGCGCGATCGTGGCCGGCTCGAACCTTTGAACGTCCATCTTGTTGGCCTTCATCAGTGGTTCGAGGTCGGCGTCCAGTTTCATACTTGTGACAACGGGCAGGTCGGGGGTATAAACGGGAAGGACGTCGGGCATCTCGCCGGCAGTAAGGAGTTGTTGAAACCTTTCCTCGGTTTGCCCTTTGGGTAGTTGGACGGCTTTCACCGTAATGAAGGGATACTTCTTCTTCACCGGTTCGACAACGTAGCGCTCGAATTCCGCATCGGTAAATAAATCGTCCGATTTCCCGAACGAGATGACGACGGGATCTCGCTTGGCCGGCGCCGGTGCCGCGCGGGTATTCGAACCAGTTTGATCGCCTTGATTGTTAGCGCTTACTTCCGCCTTCTGGCTGCAGCCCGTGAAAATCATTGCAAGAAATAATGACGTGATCATGAAAGCCAAAAATCTCGAATAGGATGTCATTGTCCATGCTCCCCTCTCCGTGAATACGTTACACGCGAAACGTTTTCATTCACATTATAGGTCTCCCTCAAGAAGGGTGTCAATAACTATTTGACAGCTTTGTGACACCGCAACGAGTTACGTCAACGTTCCAAGCGTTATGCCCGGTTTATATTCATAAGCGAACAGCCGGCTTAAATTTACTTTTCCATCTCCTTCAATAAGGTGAATGAGCGTTGTCACTCCGTGAGCTACGATATCGGCGACGGAAACAACTACACGGGAAGCGTTCAACTCTTCAACCGGGGACGACTTGTGAGCGAAAGTGAGGATGGAAATATCGTCCGGTACGCGCAGTCCCAATGCTTGAACTTGAGAATGAAACCGTTGAAAAGTTCCTTGATTTGTGCAAATAGCCGCTGTGATCGGCGGCAATGTGCGCAATTCACTCGAATCGGGCAGCTCAATCAGCCACTCAGGGCGTGGAGTAATTCCTGCCGCTTGCATGGCGTCCGCCCAGCCTTTCTGCCTTCGATCAAACAACGCTTTGAATTCCGCCTTGCGCACAAATCCGATGTCTCGATGCCCTGCCTTCAGAAGCTGCTCCACCGCCAACTTCGCCCCGCCGGAATCATCGGGAGCCGAGTAAACGGATTGGGACGGGTAATCGAATACATAGACGATCGGCTTGGCAAACGCGTCCAACAAGGCAACGGGATCGGGATATTTGCTCAGATCGTGATTAAGAACCAGAAGCCCGTCAATCACTCCCAGATCCTGCAACAATCCTTCGGTTTCTTTCAACCCGGTTAATAAGGTCACATGATAACCGTGGCGCAAGGCGGCATCCATCAGTCCGCTCATCGATTCGTTGGCAAAGCTGTGCCCTCCGTAGGTGCCAATATAGCGAAAAAACTCCGCCGACGTCCCAAGTACGCCAATCGTTCGCGACGCCCCCATCCGGAGTATTCGCGCTGCCGCACTGGGGACGTAGCCCAATTGTTTGGCGGCAGACAGCACTTTTTGACGAGTGTTTTCCGAAATCGGGATCGTTCCGTCAGCGCTATTCAAAATTCTCGAAGCAGTGGAGATGGAAACTCCGGCGAGCTTCGCCACCTCGGTAAGATTCGCTTGTTTCATAGTTGCTCCTTGCATTCTTGATATCGGAACTTCAGTACAATTTCCAAGTCGGCTGCTTCTACCTTACGTATTGTATCATTTTATGCAAACACGGGGTACCCGATCGAAATGACCTCTATTTAGCCGCCATCGCCGACACGTCCAGGTTGAACTTCTCTTCGGCATCACTAAGGGCTGTGTTGGCGTCCGTTGCCCCACTCGCCACCTTATCGGCCGCCTCCCCCAAATATTTTAATGCAATGCTCTCATAAGGTGTCAAAACGGCGGGAGAAGCGGCGAAGCTGTTTTTGAATATGCCTTGAATGTTTTTGCCCTTCAGTGATTTGTAATTGGAGCCGAATTTTTGTTTAATAGCCGGGTCTTTAAGAACAGTCAGTCTCCCTTCACCGTTCATCAGCAGCTGATCCTCTGCATCGGTAACGACTTGTAGTACTTTGAAGGCCTCATCTTTATGCTGGCTTGTGGAAGAAATCATCACGATTTGCGGGTTGGCATCCAGCCCGATTCCCAACTTTCCCTTGAAGTTAGGATACGATACCAAATCCCAATTGAACGATTGACCTCCGTTCACGTATTGTTCAATATCGGCGATCCGTGCAGTGGTAGCAGCGACCATGGCCAAATCTTGATTTTTCAAGAATTCATCCATAAATTTGCCTTCCAGCTGATTCCCCGGAATGTTCTGAACCGACCGGTAAAGCTCTAGCACGTTTTTCCACCCGTCGGTGGAGAAGGCGGCTTTCCCTGTCTTGGCATCTGTATACGATAGAGAAAGCTGGGCGCCAAAGTTACGGATATCGCCTGCATACAGACCTTTGTACTTCGTGCCGCCATCCATTCGGGACAAGCGAGTGCCAAGTGCGATCACATCATCCCAAGTCAACCCGTCTTTCGGGTAGGGGACAGCGAATTTATCATAGAGATCTTTATTGTAGAACAACAGCGAGAATTTATCAGAAAATGGAAGCGCAAACAATTTGCCCTGACCGGAAAAGCTACCGATTCGCTTGATGCTTACGGAATCGAATTTGTCTGTATCCAGCTTGTTCTTCTTCACGAGGTCGGTTAAGTCGTAAGGCAGCTTCAAGTCCATGTACTGGCTCATGGACTGAAAACCGGCGAAAATCAAATCAGGAAATTGATTGGCAGAAACCAGTTGCTCCGGCGTCGTATTTTTGTCCGGGTGCACCAGCTTCACCGTAATGTTTGGGTAGACTTTTTTGACGGGATCGGCGATAAACCGAGTAAATTCGTCATCCGTGATCCCTGTGCCTTGGTACATCGATAAGGTAACCGGTTCCACAGCAGAGGGCGGCGTCGCTTCTTTGACATCTGTAAGTCCTGCAGACGTATTCGCCGGTTTGCTCTCCCCTCCGCTGGAACAAGAGGCTGCGACGAGCATGAGTAAGAAAATAACGATAACAGAACGTCTCCGTTTCATTTTCCGTACCCCCATATTGGTTTCCTTGAATGTGTAAGCGCATTCCACCAGAGTCTGCAAGAAGGCATATTACAGTAATATGCCTTCTTGCAGTACCCTCTAAGCTGCAAACCTGGTGTTACTTGTACTTCGGCAACAGATTCCCGTGCGCCTCGATCAAATCATTGCAAAGCGCCACAATGTCATCCTGCGACAGTTCGGCGGCTGTATGCGGGTCAAGAAAAGCCGCATGATAAATTTGTTCCTTCTTAAGCGAAACAGCCGCCTCGACCGTTAACAGTTGCGGATTGATCTGGTTGCGGTTCACAGCGGCGCACACCGGCGGCAATTCGCCCACATACGTCGGTTGAATTCCGTTGGAATCGACCATGCAGGCCACTTCCACACAAGCTTCCTTCGGCAGATTGGTGATCAGCCCCGTATTCATGACGTTCCCGGCAAACTTGAACAGCTTGTTGGTCTCCATCGCTTCAATAATATTCGAGCCGTATTCCTTGGACTTGATATGCTCGATCGTCTTCGCGTTGACCAACTGCTTTGTCTGCGCCCTCCCTTTCGTTTTACGCTCCATATTTTTGTAAACCCGATCCAATTCGATATTGTATTTCTCCGCCAATTCGGGATAATTGCGCTTTAAGTAATAAGGATAATACTCCGAATGGTGGTTGGAAGATTCCGTTACATAATAGCCGAATCGGAACATGACATCGAATCGCACCATATTGTCATGTGGATTCTCCTGCAATTCCTGCGCTCTGCGCTTGATCTCCGGATACAAGTCAACCCCGTCGCGTGAAATTTCCAGCAGCCAGGCCATATGATTAATGCCGGCGATTTTCCACTTCACCCCGGCCGGATCCATATCGAGCGAATCGAACAGTTTGGGCACACAGCTCTGCACACTGTGGCATAGACCGACCGTCTCCACACCGAATCGGGTATTCATAACGTTGGTCAAGATCGACATCGGATTCGTGTAATTGATAAAAAAGGCGCCCGGACACAATTCATGGATATCCTCGGCAAACTGCTGCAGCACTGGGATCGTTCTCAAGCCGCGAAAAATCCCCCCGATGCCCAGTGTATCGGCAATCGTCTGACGGAGTCCGTATTTCTTCGGAACCTCCATGTCGATGCGAACATGATCGTATCCGCCAACTAGCACGCTGTTGACAACGTACTTGGCTCCCCGCAAAGCTTCTCTCCGATCCGCATAGGCCTTGACGCGCACAGAGCTGCCCAACGTTTCTTTCATCGTGTTGAGCATCTTTTCGGCATCCTTCAGCCTCTCCAGATCGATGTCGTGGATGGCCAGCTCAAAATCCTGAAGAGCCGGCATCAACATGCAATCCCCCATCAATCTCTTGGCAAAGACAGCGCTTCCTACACCGATATAAGCGATTTTTGACATGTACAACAACCTCCGATTCAATATATGTTATATAAATTTGGGTAACACATTGCCATGAGCCTCAAACAGTTCGTCGCACACGGATACGATATCGTCCAACGATAATTCCGCCGATGCATGCGGATCAAGGAAAGCCGCTTGATAAACGCTTTCCTTCTTGCGAGATTTGATCGCTTCAATAGTGAGCAGTTGATTGTTCATGTGGGATCGGTTCAGCGCGGCGCACACAGGCGGCAAATCACCTACATAAGTGGGAGCGATTCCTGCGGCATCCGCGATGCAAGCCACCTCCACACAACCTTCCGACGGTAGATTGGTGATCAGACCCGTGTTCAACACGTTTCCGGCAAATTTGAATGGAACGTTCGTTTCGATCGCTTCGATGATACGCGAGCAATACTCGTTCGAGCGGCTGTGCTCCATCTGGTTCGTCTTCATCAAATCCCGGTTGCGCCTTCTTCTCATGATAGCCCGAGCTTCTTGATTCCTTAGGCTTTTATCCAGCGGTACTTTGTATTTCTCCACGAATTCCGGATAACTCCTCTTCAGAAAATACGGGTAATACTCGGCGCTGTGGTGCGACGATTC
>JAJFMO010000256.1 GCA_020697475.1 Paenibacillaceae bacterium
TGCGCAGGATCGGCAGACGTCACATAATGGGCCATGCTGCCGAGCGCCGTTTCCCGAGGGAAAACGAGGCAATCTTGTCCTTGCGCCAACCGCGCGGCGTTCACTCCGGCGATCAGTCCGGAAGCCGCCGATTCGACGTAGCCTTCCACCCCGGTCATTTGCCCGGCAAAGAAAAGACTTGCGCTCCCTTTGTATTGATACGTCGGTTGGAGCAGCTTGGGAGAGTTCAAAAACGTGTTGCGATGCATAACGCCGTAGCGGACGAATTCCGCATTCTCCAAGCCGGGAATCATCGATAAGACGCGTTTCTGCTCGCCCCATTTCAGATGCGTCTGGAAGCCGACGAGATTGAACAGCGTGCCCGCCGCATTGTCCTGGCGAAGCTGCACCACGGCATAGGGAAGCTTGTTCGTGTACGGGTTGACCAGGCCAACGGGCTTCATTGGCCCGAACAACACCGTCTGTCGGCCGCGCGAAGCCATCACTTCGATCGGCATGCATCCTTCAAAGTACAGCTCTTTCTCGAAATCTTTGAGCGGCGCCGTCTCCGCGCGGATCAGTTCATCGTAGAAGGCATTAAACTCTTCTTCGGTCATCGGACAGTTCAAGTACGCCGCTTCGCCCTTGTCATACCGGGACGCCAAATAAATCTTGCTCATATCAAGCGAGTCTTTCTCGACGATCGGCGCAGCCGCGTCGTAGAAATACAAATATTGCTCGCCGATCAACTGCTGCAGCGACTCCGATAACGCCGGTGAAGTGAGCGGACCGGTTGCCACCACCGTTATGCCTTCCGGCAAGCTCTGCAGTTCCTCGTTGCGCACCGAAATGAGCGGGTGTTCGCGGAGAGTCTTCGTCACCCCACCGGAAAACGCTTCCCGATCGACGGCACGCGCTCCACCCGCCGGTACGGCACTCAAATCGGCGCAGCGCATTATCAGCGAGTCCATGCGACGCATTTCTTCCTTAATAATGCCGACCGCATTCGAGAGAGAATTGGCGCGCAGCGAGTTGCTGCAGACCAGTTCGGCGAATTGATCCGTAATATGCGCGGGGGTTTTCCGCACAGGCCGCATTTCGTATAAAGTGACCGGCACCCCATGGCGGGCAATCTGCCATGCGGCTTCACTGCCTGCCAATCCGGCTCCGATGACGGTTACTTGATTCATATGAGTCATTCCTTTCCGCCATACCCGTCCTTGCTATTCTTCGGCAGATTCAGCTACTTCCTCTTGATGTCCGCATTCGACACAACGAAGCACGATCTCGCCTTTGGCTTTCTTCTCCACCATCATCGCATGACATTGCGGGCAGCGCTTGGCCGACGGCTTATCCCATGAAATGAATTCGCACTCCGGATATCGATCGCAGCCGTAGAAGATTCGCCCTTTCTTGCTGCGCCGTTCGATGATTTTGCCTTCATGGCAGCTAGGGCAGACGACCCCCGTGTCCTTCACAATCGGTTTCGTGTTGCGGCAATCTGGGAAGCCGGAGCAAGCTAAAAACTTACCGAATCGGCCCATCTTGTACACCATCAACCTACCGCACTTCTCGCAAGGAATATCGGACACTTCGTCCTGGATTTCGACTTCTTTCATTTCCTCTTCGGCCACTTCCAGCCGCTTCTTGAACGGGCGATAGAACGTGTCGAGCACCTTTACCCAATCTTCTTTGCCCTCTTCCACCTCGTCAAGCTCTTCTTCCATATGCGCCGTAAAATCGACATCCAATATTTCCGGAAAGAAGTCGGACATTAATTGAACGACTAATTCGCCCAATTCAGTCGGGACGAACTTCTTCTCCTCGATCGCCACATAACCGCGCTTCTGGATCGTCTCGAGCGTTGGAGCATACGTGCTCGGTCGGCCAATCCCCATCTCCTCCAGCGCCTTAACCAACCGTGCTTCCGTATATCGAGGCGGTGGTTGGGTAAAATGCTGCTTCGGATCGATCTCTCCAGCGACGAGCAAATCCCCTGTTTCCAAGGGAGGCAACAATCGGTCTTCCTCGGTTACTCCATCGTCGTTGCCTTCGATATAGACTTTGGTAAAGCCGGGGAACTTGACCTTGGAACCTGTGGCGCGGAACAAAACGGCGCCGGCGTTAATGTCCGCCGTCACCGTATCCATAATGGCGGAAGCCATCTGACTCGCTACGAACCGTTCCCAGATGAGTTTGTACAACCTGTGCTGGTCCCGGCTCAAATAAGGCTTCACCTCTTCCGGCGTCCTGTGAACCGAGCTCGGACGAATACCTTCGTGAGCATCTTGGGCGTTCGAGTTCTTCTTCGAATAATCCCGGGTAGCCGAAGGAATATATTCCGCACCGTAGCGTTCCGCGATCATTTCCTTCGTTTCTTCCTGAGCCACTGGCGAAATACGCGTCGAATCCGTACGCATATAGGTGATCAGACCTACCGTGCCTTCTTTGCCCAAATCGATTCCTTCATATAATTGTTGGGCGACGGACATTGTCTTGGCTGCACGAAAATTCAGCTTGCGTGCCGCTTCCTGCTGCAGCGAACTCGTAATGAACGGCGGTGACGGGTTACGAAGCCGCTCCTTCTGTTTTACTTCGCCGACCCGGTATTCCGCCGAGACAAGTGCTTCCAGCACCCGGTTTACATCTTCCTGGCTGTGCAGCTCTTTATTGTCCTTCTCAAGACTGTAATATCTCGCCTCGAAGCTCTCTTTCCCTTGCTGCAACAAAGCCGTTATCGTCCAATATTCCTCCGGAACGAATTCCTTGATCTCGTTCTCCCGGTCGTTAATCAGCTTGCAAGCAACAGATTGCACCCGACCGGCGGACAGCCCTTTCTTCACTTTCTTCCATAATAATGGGCTGATCTGATAACCGACGAGCCGATCGAGAATACGCCTTGCTTGCTGAGCGTTGACCAGATCTTTGTTGATCACTCGCGGCGATTTGAACGCATCTTTGACGGCTTGCTTCGTAATTTCGTTAAAAACGACCCGGCACGGCTCGTTCTCCCCCAAGTCAAGATAATGCGCCAGATGCCAGGCAATCGCTTCTCCTTCGCGATCCGGGTCCGCTGCAAGATAGATCTTCTTGACCTTCTTGCTGGCATTCTTCAATTCCTTAAGGACGTTGCCCTTGCCGCGAATCGTAATGTATTTCGGTTCAAATCCGTTCGATATTTCAACGCCGATCTGGCTCTTTGGAAGATCGCGAATATGGCCCATGGAAGCCTTGACGATATATTTATTTCCTAAATATTTACCGATCGTTTTCGCTTTGGCGGGTGACTCCACGATGACCAATGAATCTGCCAAATGATTCGCCTACCTCTCTGCTACGATAAAACATATGTAGATCCTGGCAATTGTTCGATTCGTTTTTTCATTGTTAAAGATAGCAGAACTGAATGCAATAGTCCAAAATTTATTTGACTTCGTTCCAGCAACTCGTCTATGGAAACCGGCTCACTGGACATGCATTGGAGAATTTGCGTCTCCTCTTCAGTTAAGTTTTCCCCGAAAACACCTGCGCCAATCCTCTTTATTCCGCTATCGCCATCCGCTAATTCCGGATAAAGATGAACGTATTCTTCGAGGATGTCCTTGGCCGAAGTAACCAGCTTCGCTCCTTGTTTGATCAACGCCAACGTGCCTTCACTTTTAGGCGAAGTGATCGGCCCCGGCACAGCGAAGACGTCGCGCGATTCATCGAGTGCTTGACTTGCCGTGATTAGCGAGCCGCTGCGATCGGCCGCCTCCACGACCATCGTGCCGAGCGACAAGCCGGCAATGATGCGGTTGCGAACCGGAAACATCCCCGGATGAACCGGCGTCTCCAGCGGATATTCGCTGACGAGCAGGCCGCAGTCGGCGATTTGGCGGTACAACGCCCGATTTTCCGGAGGGTACACGCAATCGAGCGGTCCGCCCAGAACGGCGATCGTACTCCCATGTCCCTGCAACGCTCCGACATGAGCCGAAGTGTCAATCCCGCGCGCCAACCCGCTGACGACGCATATCCCGGCACTGGACAGTTCACCGCAGATTCGTTCCGCCGCCCGCCTGCCGTAAGCAGTAGGGTTGCGGGTGCCGACCACAGAGAAGCACGGTTTCTTCAGGTTCGCGGCATTTCCCAAATAATAAAGAACCCAAGGATATTGCTTGATTTGCCTGAGCAGTTCCGGATAATCACCGTCCCAGACGGTCATCCAACGAATCCCCAGCTTCTCAAGCTTTTGCTCTTTCCTCCTCAACCAATCTTTATTCATCAGATGCGATGCAATGACATCCGCTTTCTGATTTTGCAGCCCAAGCGCCGCCAGATCTCCGGCCTCCATTAAGTCAAGTTCAGCCAAATCGCTCATGCTGCGAACCAGGCAATCGATCGTGCTCCAGCCGATTCCCCTCATCTCATGCAACGCCCATAACGCCTGTCTTTTGTCCATAAACACAGCCTCTTTTCTTTTATTTAATGGGGTAAAATAAAAAGCAACCGTCCATCCCTAAAGGGTATGGAAAGGTTGCTTACCTTCCGGATGCCGATATTTGGTTTACGATATGGCCGTCGAGGCCGTCTAATTTAGGACGATTTCGTTGTACACTTCTCCAGCAAGCCGCGCTGCTTCAGCACTTCCACAAGCGTTGAGCCCATCTCAGACGGAGTCGGCGCGACCTTAATTCCACAAGCCTCAAGTGTCGCCACTTTCTCAGCCGCCGTGCCCTTGCCTCCGGAAATAATCGCCCCGGCATGGCCCATCCGCTTGCCCGGAGGAGCGGTCTTGCCGCCGATGAAGCCGACAACCGGTTTGGTCATATTCGCCTTGATCCATGCCGCCGCTTCCTCTTCCGCCGAACCGCCGATCTCGCCGATCATGATCAAAGCGTATGTATCCGGATCCTCGTTAAACATTTTCAGCGCATCGATAAATTCGGTGCCCTTGATCGGGTCGCCGCCGATGCCGATCGCCGTCGATTGGCCGATGCCGCGGGTTGTCAATTGATGCACCGCTTCGTACGTGAGCGTTCCGCTGCGGGAGATGACGCCGACGTGGCCGGGCGTATGAATATATCCGGGCATAATTCCGATCTTGCACTCGCCTGGGGTGATGACACCCGGGCAGTTCGGGCCGACCAGCACCGTCTTTCTCCCTTGCAAGTAACGCTTAACCTTCACCATATCGAGCACCGGAATGCCCTCCGTGATGCAGATGACGAGATCGAGGTCGGCGTCGATCGCCTCCATGATAGCGTCTGCTGCGAATGCCGGGGGGACGTAGATAACCGATGCCGTCGCTCCGGTCGCCGATACCGCGTCGCGTACCGTATTAAATACCGGCAACGACACTTTGCGGCCGTTCTCCAGTTCGAAATCGACGTTCGTCCCGCCCTTGCCAGGCGTCACGCCTCCGACCATCTGGCTGCCGTAATCGAGCGCGCCCTTCGTATGAAACATCCCCGTTGAGCCGGTAATGCCCTGGGTAATGATCTTCGTATGTTTATTGACCAGAATACTCATAATTCATCTTCACGTCCTCTTCCTTAATATTTCTCGGGGCTCCCCGCAAAGTACCTGAATTGGCTTCGCAGCGAATCGCCACTTTGTGGGGTTAATTTCTCGGGGCTGGTTAGCTTACAAGCGAGACGATTTTCTGCGCACCGTCGGCCATCGAATCCGCAGCAACAATGTTGAGGCCGGACTCGCCCAAAATCTTTTTGCCCAGATCAACGTTCGTGCCTTCCAGCCTGACGACGAGCGGACGATCGAGCCCAACTTGCTTGGCTGCCTCGACGACGCCGTTGGCGATGACGTCGCAGCGCATGATGCCGCCGAAAATGTTAACGAAAATCCCCTTGACTTTCTCGTCGGACAAAATAATTTTGAACGCCTCTGTAACTTTCTCTGTCGTTGCGCCGCCGCCCACATCAAGGAAATTAGCCGGATCGCCGCCGTAATACTTGATGATGTCCATCGTCGCCATCGCGAGGCCCGCACCGTTGACCATACAGCCGATATTGCCGTCGAGAGCGATATAGCT
>JAJFMO010000257.1 GCA_020697475.1 Paenibacillaceae bacterium
ATAAGAAGCGTTGTCCCCAACTTGAAAACGAATCTGAAGCAATTCAATGCCATTTCCGGGGATTGGAGTGAAGAATACGAGGGTATGAGGGGTGGGGGCGCAGGCAACACTTTCATGATTTCTTCCGACCATGTTCATAATTTTGCCTATGAGACGGATGTCGTGCTTCAAATGGGAGGAGCTGCGGCCTTATTGTTCCGTGTACAACCCAATACCTCCGGTTTTTATTGTGCCAATATCGGGGGAGATGGAAGTATGAAGCTGTGGAGGCCCGGTAAGGATATAGCAGTTGTTCCCGCGGGTATCGAAAGGAATCGCACCTACCACTTAAAAGTGGAAGTGCGTGAAGATCACATTCAAGTGTATCTGGACGGAACATTGATGATCGATGTGAACGACTCCACATATAACGACGGTTGCCTTGGGTTGAATGTATTTGCAGGCAGAGGTGTGTTTCAAAATTTATTTTATCAGCCATTGTGAGTTGAGCTTCTCAATTCGATTTGCGCTGTAATAATAGAAAATGAGGGAGAAGCGTACATTCCTTATGTATGGAATGATGCCGGCTGAGTTTGATCGCGGAAACTTATGCGTTTCGCCCGAACTTTCCTGCGAGGAGAGCGTGGATAGAGTATTCAAATCGTGATCCGTGGAGACGGCTGTGATTTTCAGAATACGATCGAGCAATTCTCTGCGTTCCAACCGGTGCAAATCGTTCTGCGTATGGATGAAGATCAAGAGCGCGACTATGGTCAGGAACAACGTCAGCAAACCAAAGATGATGTCCATAGTACCACCTCATATGCAGTTTGGGATGCGCGTCGGGAATGGGCGTTTCCTCGCACATCATACGTTATAAGCTTCGCAGAGGTGATCGATTTTAAGAGCGTTGTCTGGAAAAAATAGGTTCGTCCGGCAAGTTTCGCGTTACTGAACCTGCCGGACGAACCTATTAGCAGACATGTGATCAAGCTTGACGCTCTGCCGAATTACGATATCGCGCCGACCTGCGACCGCATCGACGACCGTTCGCCGCGCTGCCCACGCTCTCCACGCCCGCCGCGAGCGCCCTCCTCGCTTTCGCGAACCGGCTTCGCTTGAGGGAACTGCAGGTCGTACAACTGCTTATACCGGCCGGCATGCGCAATCAATTCGTCATGTGTGCCGGACTCGATGCATTGCCCTTTCTCCATGACGACAATCTTGTTCGCCCTCTGGATCGTAGAGATGCGGTGGGCAATGACGAGGCAGGAACGTCCGACGAGCAATCGCGCCAATGCGCCTTGGATCAAATGCTCGGATTCCGTATCGAGCGCTGATGTCGCTTCGTCCAGAATAACCAACTGCGGGCTCTTGAGCAGTGCACGGGCGATCGACAGCCGCTGCTTCTGGCCGCCCGACAGCTTGACGCCGCGCTCCCCGACAGGCGAGTCGTATCCGAGCGGGAACGAAGTGATGAAATCGTGGGCGTTGGCCGCTTTGGCCGCCTCTTCAATCTCTGCGTCTGTGGCGCCTGGTTTACCGTAAGCGATATTGTCGCGAATCGTACCGTTCAAGAGCACGATATCCTGAGTGACGATGCCCATCTGGTTGCGCAGCGATTCCATCGTCACGTCGCGTACGTCATAGCCGTCCACCGTGATTTTGCCATCCTGAGGATCGTAAAACCGTGGGATCAAGTGAGCGATCGTCGATTTCCCGGCGCCCGAGGAACCGACCAAGGCGACCGTCTGCCCGACGGGGATTTCCAGGTTGAAGTCGCGCAGTACCGGCATTTCTTCCGTGTAACCGAATTTCACGTGGTCGAAGACGATATGGCCGCGAATCGGAGGAAGCGCGACAGCCCCTTCCTTGTCGGTAACGTCCGGTTTCGTATCCAAAATTTCAAAAATCCGCTCCGAAGCGGCAGCCGCCTGCGACACGGTATTGATGATCCGACTGAAATGGCGAATCGGATTTTGCAATAGACGCAGGTAAGAGATAAACGCAGCGATTTCGCCGATCGAGATCCGTCCGCGCATCGCCTGAAACGCCCCGAATACGACGACGATAGCCATACCGAGGTAGTTCAGAAAATCGATGACAGGTGTATAAGTGGAGTAGAGCTTGACGGCGTTGATGTTAGCGTCGCGATTCTTCTCATTGCGCACTGAGAACCGGTCGGTTTCGTATTGCTCGTTGGAATACGACTTGATCAGCTTAATGCTCGAAAGCGTGTCCTGCAAGTGATCGGTCACACCGGCGATCGATTCCTGAACGGTCTTGTACTGCGATCGAATCTTCGTTCCGAATACCCTCGTCTGCCAAGCCATCAGCGGGAACGTCACCATCAGCAACAGCGCGAGCTCCCAGTCGGCATAGAGCATGTAAATCGCAATGGCGAGGAAAGTAAAGACATCGGTCACAATCTGCACCATTCCGGATGTAATTAATTGTTGCAGCGTATTGACGTCGTTGGTCACCCTCGACATCAAGTCGCCGGTTCGGTTACGATCGAAGAAACTCATGTCGAGGCTCTGGATGTGACGATACAACTGATTGCGGATATCATAAATCGTCCGTTGTCCGACGTTCGACATCATAAATGTGCTCAAGAAGTTGCAGACTCCGAGGATGAGAGCTGAACCCAGCACACCCAGCGCGACCCAGATAAGCGGGGAATAGATCCCGCCCGGGATGACCTCGTCGATCGTGTACCGGGTCAACTGCGGCACAATAAACTGCAGCGAGGTGACGGTGACGATCGCCAATGCCGCGACGAGCAAATATTTCTTGTGCACCCAAGCATGACCTAACAGCTTCTTGTAGAGCTTCGCGATGCTGGTTTTCGGTTTGTTGTTTCTCGGATCGGAGTCTCTCATGCTCATACTCCGCATCGTGAAATCCATTCGACTCATACTCATGGCTGTCTCTCACTCCTTAATTTCCATGGACATTTTTATTTATATTATATAGCGAAACTACATAAATTGAAACATCCAAATTCGTTCCCCTCGACCTCTCCGAAGCTGTTTTCTCGGCGTCAGATTGCCGGATTTGCCGTCAAGCTTCATTTTGCATATAATAACTGTATGAAATGCCTTGAAGGAGAAGAGTAAGCAGATCCGTTCGCCCAGGGAGAAGCGCGCCATGGACTGGAAGCCGCTTCGCGAAGACTGACTGCTGAAGTTCGCTCCCGAGCAGCCCTTTGAACGTTTGGGCGTCCCGCGCATGGACGATCAAGCCACTAGGAGGCGCCTTTGCGCCAGGCTGCGCTGGGCGAACTGGAGCAGACGGCGAATCAGCAGCAATTGGACGAACTACGGGTCAAGTATTTGGGCAAAAAAGGCGCATTGACTGAAATTTTGCGCGGCATGGGGGCCTTAAGCGCGGAGGAGCGTCCGGTCATCGGCCAGGTCGCCAACGAGGTACGGGCGGCGATCGAGGGTGTCATCTCCGCCAAACAGGAGGAGTATCGCAAGGCGGAGACGGCGAACAAGCTTCGTGCCGAGACGATCGACGTGACGCTGCCGGGTCGGCCGGTGCCGCTCGGTTCGGTGCACCCGCTGAACAAGGTGATTCAGGAAGTCGAAGATATTTTCATCGGGATGGGCTACCAGGTGGCCGAAGGGCCGGAGGTCGAGCAGGACTACTACAACTTTGAAGCGCTCAATTTGCCGAAGAACCATCCGGCTCGCGATATGCAGGATTCCTTTTATATTACGGAAGAGATCTTGATGAGAACCCATACGTCGCCGGTTCAGGTGCGCACGATGGAGCGGATGAAGGGCGAAGTGCCTGTGAAGATCATCTGCCCAGGCAAGGTGTATCGCCGCGACGACGACGACGCGACCCATTCGCACGTGTTCACGCAGATTGAAGGGCTGGTCATCGACCGCGGGATTCGCATGAGCGATCTGAAGGGCACGCTGCTGCAGTTCGTGCGCGAGATGTTCGGGCAAGAGACGAAAATCCGCATGCGACCGAGCTTCTTCCCGTTCACCGAGCCAAGCGCGGAAGTCGACGTGACGTGCATGATGTGCGGCGGTTCGGGCTGCCGGACGTGCAAGCAATCGGGCTGGTTGGAAATTTTGGGCTCCGGGATGGTGCACCCGAGGGTGCTGGAGATGTCGGGGTACGATCCGAACATATACAGCGGCTTTGCCTTCGGGATGGGCGTGGAGCGGATTGCCATGCTGAAGTATGGAATTGACGATATTCGCCATTTTTATATGAACGATTTGCGCTTTTTGCGGCAGTTCGCGCGGGTGTAGGGAGGAGACGGGAAGATGAAGGTTTCATTAAAATGGTTGTCCGACTACGTCGATGTATCCGGGGTTGCGGCGGAAGATTTGGCTGAGCGAATTACGCGCAGCGGGATTGAGGTTGACTCGGTGGAGGAGCGCAATCAGGGCGTTTCGGGCGTGGTCGTCGGCCACGTCGTGTCGCGCGAGCAGCATCCCGACGCCGATAAGTTGAGCGTGTGCAAGGTGGATGTAGGCAGTGGAAAGTTGCTGCAGATCGTCTGTGGAGCGAAAAATGTCGCGGCCGGCCAAAAAGTGCCGGTGGCGCTTGTCGGGGCGAATTTGCCGGACGGGCTGAAGATCAAGCGGGCGAAGCTGCGCGGCGTCGAGTCGCAAGGGATGATCTGCTCGGCGAGGGAGCTCGGGTTGAACGACCGGTTGTTGCCGAAGGAGCTGCAGGAAGGGATTTTGGTGCTGCCGGAGGATGCGGCGGTCGGCACGGACGTCGTGGCGCTGCTGGCGCTGGACGATCAAGTGCTCGAGTTCGACTTGACGCCGAATCGCTCAGATTGCTTGAGCATGCTGGGCGCGGCGTATGAGGTGGCGGCAATTTTGAGCCGCGGTGTGAAATTGCCGGAGCCGGGGGAGTTGCCGTCGACGGGCAGCGGCCGGGCGGCGGATCAAGTCCGCGTAGGGATCACCGCGACGGAGCAGTGCAGCCACTATGCGGCGCGGCTGATCGAGGGCGTGCGCATTGCGCCGTCCCCGCTGTGGCTGCAAAATCGGCTGATGGCCGCCGGTGTGCGGCCGATCAACAACATCGTCGACATCACGAATTTCGTGATGCTCGAATATGGGCAGCCGCTGCACGCGTTCGACGCCGACCGCATTCGCGGCGGGCGTATTGACGTGCGGCTGGCTCAAGCGGGCGAGCGGATTCAGACGCTCGACGACGTGGAGCGCACGCTCGCGCCGGACATGCTCGTCATCGCCGACGGCGAGCGGGCGGTGGCCATCGCCGGTGTCATGGGCGGCGCCGCCACCGAAGTGACCGCCGGCACGACGCGCATCCTGCTCGAGTCGGCGCGCTTCGACGGTGGCTCGGTGCGCAAGACGTCGCGGCGGCTCGGCTTGCGCTCGGAAGCGAGTCTGCGCTTCGAGAAGCAAGTCGACGCGCAGGCGGTCATTCCGGCGCTGGAGCGGGCGGCTGCGCTGATGTGCGCGATCGCCGGGGGCCGCGCAGCGGACGGCATCGTCGAGGCAAAGGTCGGCGAGCCGGCGCCGCTCACCGTGAATTTGACGCTAGCACGGATTAACGGTCACTTGGGTACAGACTTGAGCGCGGCCGAGGTGCGGGCGATTTTTGAGCGGCTGCATTTCCGCTGCGAGCTGGTGGGGGCCGACGGCTTTGCGGTGCACGTGCCGAGCCGGCGCGGCGACATCACGCGAGATGTCGACTTGATCGAGGAGATCGCCCGGCTGTACGGCTACGATAACATCCCGACGAGCTTAATGAGCGGCGTAACGACACCCGGCTCGCTCACTCGCGAGCAAGCGGTGCGCCGCGCGATTCGCAATCTGCTGTCTTTGAGCGGCTTGCAAGAGACGACGACATACAGCTTCACGCATCCGTCGCAAATCGCCGAGTACCCCGGCTTGTACGGGGAAGCGCGGCCGATCGGGCTGGCGATGCCGATGAGCGAGGAGCGCAGTGTGCTGCGGACGAGCTTGATCCCGCATCTGCTGGATACGGCGGCGTATAACCGCAATCGAAACGTTGACGATGTTCTTGTGTTCGAGCTCGGCCGTGTGTTCCTTTCCGACGAAGCGCAGCCGACGAAGCTGCCGGACGAGCATTGGCATCTAGCCGTCCTGCTGACGGGCAAGAAGCATTCGGCGCATTGGTCGGGCAAAGCGGAGGCGGTTGATTTTTACGATGCGAAAGGGATTTTGGATAAAATTTGCACCTATTTGGGCGTGACGGACGCGAAATACACGCCGATTCAACCGGCTGGACTGCATCCGGGGCGCTCAGCGGAAGTAGCGATTGGAGGTGGCGCAGGTGCAGGGAGCGAGCGGCTCGGCTGGATCGGGCAGCTTCACCCTGCGCTTGCCGAAGCGAAGGACCTCGACGCCACGTACGTTCTGGAGATCGACCTCGGCGTTCTCATCCGCCATGCCGACTTCCACATCGGCTATCGCGCGTTGCCGCGTTATCCGGCGATTAGCCGCGATTTGGCCGTGGTGGTTGGGCGCGACGCGGCGGTTGGCGACCTGTTGGCCAAGATCAAGGAAACGGGCGGAGATTTACTGGAGTCGGTGCAAGTATTCGACTTGTACACCGGCGAGCACGTCGGCGCAGGAAACAAAAGCGTCGCGTTCTCACTCGTTTATCGCCACGAAGGCCGCACGCTGACCGATGAGGAAGTGTCCAAGGCGCACGAGGCGATCGTGCAAGCTTTGGCGACGACGTTCGGCGCTCAGTTGCGGGCATAATTTTCGGAGAAGGTCGGGGGATCACACCAGCTGGGTGCGGCTCCCTCGGGGTCTGGTGCATCAGGAAGTTGTTCCAACGAACCGATTAACCAACGAATCGACCGCCTGAGCCTTCAACGCTAACGGTTGCCACAACCGCTATTTTCGGTAAAATGCTTGGCTTTCGTTTCTAACGGTTGTCGCAGCGGCTATTTGCGCTTAAATGCCCTTTTCAGCAGGAAATCAGCCCAATAGCCTCGACTACAACCGTTAGCCTGTCAACGAAGGGGAAAAGCTCCAAATAGGCTCAGTCGGCAACCGTTAGAACCGGCAAACAGCGTAATATGCCGGAGACATTTTTGACGCAAAAAATTGATCGTTCGACATATTCCCGGCAGGAAAAAGCGCGGGCGGAAGAGAATATGGAAGGAAGCAACTCTTCGGGAGGGTGAGAGCAAATGACTTCTGGTCAAAAAACAAGTATTGCCGTCGACATCTACGGCACACAGTATAAGCTGATGGGTGCCGCCGGCACATCCCCCACCTACATCAAGATGGTCGCCGCTCACGTCAACGAGCAGATGCAGCAGATCGCCGGTGGCAATCCGCGTCTGGATGTGCCGCGCATCGCTGTATTGGCCGCGGTGAATATGGCGGATCAATTTTTTCGTTTGCAGAAGGAGCTCGAGGAGCTGCAGCAGAAAGTCAAAGGCGACGAGTCCGTTCGCGAGCAATTGGCGGATAAAGAGAACGAGCTGAGGCAAGCGCTGGAGCAATCGGCAGCGAGAGCCGGCGAGTTGAAGCAGAAGCAGGAGCAGCTGACCGCGAAGGAAGTCGAGTTGACAAGCGCGCAGGAGCAGTTGGCTTTGAAAGATAACGAATTGAAGCAGGCTCACGACCGGATCGCGGCGAAGGACAATGAATTGCAACGCACTCAAGAACTTGCCCAGACCCGCGACGGCGGGTTAAAGCAAGCCCAGGAGCAATTGGCGGCGAAGGATGCCGAGCTGAAGCGAGGGCAGCAACAGCTGTCGTCGAAAGACGCCGAGCTCAAGCGGGTGCAAGATCAGTTGCGTTCCAAAGACGGCGAAGCGAAACGGGCGCAAGAGCAATTGCAGGCTCGAGACAGCGAATTGAAGCGGGTGCAAGATCAGCTGCGCTCCAAGGACGGCGAATTGAGACGCGTACAGCAGCAATTGACGGTGAAGGAAGCCGATTGGCAGCAGGCGCAAGATCAGTTGGCGAAGAAGGATATGGACTTGGCGAAGCAGCGGGAACAATCGGACACGCTTGCAGCGGATCGTTCCCAAGAAATTCGTCTGCTTCAAGAAGAACTCGGTGCGCTCAAGCGGGAGCTGCAATCCGCGCAAACCGCCGCATCCTTATCCGCCTCTACCGCGGATCGCCCGGCGGGCAATTTCAAGCTGGAAGCTGAATACGAAAAATTGAAAGTGGAATACGCCAAGCTGCAGACCGAGTTCAACGAATGGATCCATCTTGTGGGGGAGGTTCCGCCTGTCGATGGCGAATCATAAGCGATGAATACGTTGGATTGGTGTGTCGTTGCCGTTGTTGCAGGAGGTATTTTTCTCGGATATCGAAGAGGGCTGGTCGGCCAACTGGTGTCCATCGCCGGATTGTTGGCCGGCTATATTATTGCCTATATGTACTATGACGATGTGGCTGCCGTGATCGCTCCGTGGATTCCGTGGCCTACGTCGGCAAGCGATTCGTCGAATTCGATGTTCGGCATGGCGTTTACCGGACTGAATTTGGCCAAATACCTCAATAATACGATTTCATTTATTTTGCTGTTTTTCGTCGTCAAAATCGCCTGTACCGTTGTCGGCTCCATCATCGGCATGGTGTTCAAAGCGCCAGGCCTTAACTTTATTAATCGTTGGAGCGGGGCTTTGCTGGGATTGGGCGAGGCTGTCCTGCTGGTCGGTCTTGCGCTTTTCTTGATCGGCGTGTTTCCGTCCCAGCCTTTGCAGAAACAGATCGAGACGTCCAAGACCGTGCAACTGTTGAATGAATACATCCCGTTGCTGGACGGATCGACGGATGGGCGTTTTCCTTTGCCGAAGAAGAGCAATCAGATTCAGGCTCGCTTATCCCGCGATTCTCACCATAGCATTGGATAAAGGGAAGCAATCATCCATTTTTATAGAAGGAGTGGATATCAGTATGGGGCAAAAACCGAATATATTAATTTTCTATGTGGATCAACAAAGAGGGGACAGCGTTGCCCCCTATAACCGGGCAATCACTCCCCATGCGGCAAAGCTGGCTAAAGAAGGGATTACGTTCTCACAATCCTATTGTCCATCTCCGCATTGCAGCCCTTCGAGAACCACATTCTGGACAGGTTTATATCCGTCGCAGCACGGAGTGTGGAACAATGTA
>JAJFMO010000615.1 GCA_020697475.1 Paenibacillaceae bacterium
TTGAGTGTCAGGTGGTAATCGCGGGGGTGCGACCAGTTTTGGAAAGGCAGTTGGTTTTTATGCCGATCGCACCAATCGGCAATTACCGATTGGAGTTCATCAGGCAATGCAATGGCAACAAAAAGTCTTGCCGATCGAGCCTTCATTCAGAATCGCCTGCTTTCAAATTATATGTGTCTCCGATTATGCTAAATCGCTTGAAGACGCAAGTCTTCCCTGTTATCGTAGCCATAAACCCAAAAAAGCAAAAGACAAAAGCGCTACCGAGCAGGAGGCACGAGGAGCCAAGTTTTCAAATTTAGTAATGGAGGGATGTACATGTCGAAGCTTCATTGGAGCCTTACCGACGATTTGCATCATTTCGATTTGGGTAAATCCGGTGCGCAACTGGAAATGTGGAATGGCCAAGAGGTGCTGAAATTACGAGGTTTTCATACGGATCTTGTTTTGCTTCTCGAAGAAATCCATCTCGAAAGTTTCCGCCTTCAGGCGGAAGTAGCCGCTCCCGGGCCAAACGGATTCATTGGGCTGGCCTTCGGAACGCGTGATGCGAAAAATTACGAATTGGTCTACATTTCACCTACAGAAGATCCGGCTGTCAAAAATATTCAATACGATCCGATCATGAACGGCTCCAGCACGTGGCAAATTTACAATGGACCTGCGTATCAAGCGTTCGCGCCTTTTCCCGTAGGCCAATGGACGAAGTTCGCCTTGGAAGTTCAGCCGCATAGCGTTGCCGTGTATGTGGGCGACGAAGCAGCAACGCCTCAGTTGGTCGTCTCCTCTCTACAGCATGGCCGATCGAACTCCCGAGTCGGCTTTTGGGGAAATATGCCGGGGTATATCCGGAATTTCTCTGTTGACGAAATCGCTCCACACCCTGCCGCAGAAACGACGACGGATTTTCGCAAGCTGGCTGCCGATTCATTCGTTACACATTGGCAAGTCTCCGAACCATTCATGCCCAATGAACAAGAAGAATACCGAGGCGGTTGGAAGGAAGCGGCTGTGGAAGAGAACGGCTGCCTCAATGTGAACCGTCTTTATTCCGCAGGGAACAAAGGATCGGCGGTTCTGGCCAAGTGCACGTTTGCACTGGAAGAAGCGACGGATAGCGTGATATCCTTCGGTTTCAGCGATCGGCTTCGAATGTGGGTCAACGATCGGGAAGTGTATCAAGGACTGACGAAGTGGGATCCGCCGCATAGTGACGGGAGAATTCGGCCCGACCATGAGCAGATTCCTATTCGATGGAGTGCAGGGGAGAATACGATTTTAGCCGAGATCACGAACCTGGAAGGTATGTTTGGCTGGGGTTTGGCGGTTAAGACCGGTTTGACGAACCTGCGCCTGATCTGAACCAATAATACTTAAGAAAGGATGAGGCTCATGCCGCGCTTGTCTATTGGGGATTTAAACATGTTTTATGAAAAAATGGGGTTCGGCGATCCCGTCATTTTCTTACATAGCGGTTATTCCCGGGGAATTCTTGCGTTCGCCAGTCAGATGCTGGATTTTCAGAAAAAGTACACTTGTTATTTCCCGGATTTCCGGGGTCATGGCCGAACAAGATGCGAGAGTCTCGAGTGGTCCACCCCCCAGCTTGCGGAAGATATCATTGCTTTCATGGACGGTATGGGCATTGCCAAAGCGCATTTTATCGGGTACAGCTTGGGGGGAAGCGTCGCTTTATATCTGGCCGTCAAAATTCCCCACCGCATGGCTTATGCGGCAAAGCGCCAAAGACTGGCGGCTATATCCTGACTTGTCCGTCGATCAGATCAGCCGCATCGATTGTCCAGCCTTGTTCATTGCAGGGGAACATGATCGCTTTGCCACAGAGTCGCGACTTCAACGGCTCAGCTCTCTTGTCCAAGGCTCACAATATGCCATTGTGCCGGGCGGCAGCCATCGGCCGCATATGCTGCGGGAAAGCCCTCAGTTTGTGAACGACCTGATCCTGGACTTCCTACATCGTCATCCATTGTAAAAAATGGTTTAACCCGGGGAAAACCCCGCCCCCGGTCCTTTGTTTGCAAACGACACTTTCCCATTCTAACGACCGCCAGCGACGCTATTTGCCCCAGAATGCGGCTTCGCAAACTCTAACGTCTGCCACAAGCGTTAATTCGGGTTTTTTATCAGATTTTTGTGAAAAATAGCGAAATAGCGTCGCTCACAATCGTTAGACTTCAGGCAGCCCTATTCATGATCAAGAATTACAACTATTCTCCTGATTATGACCTCATTCGGCAGACCCTCTCCCTCCCGAATGTTAAAAAAGGGCGCCTCTCCCGCCAGGGAAAAGCGCCCTTTGTCTCAGCATTCCATTAACTGTAACCATTGTTCCTTCATATACGACCCATTGCTCAACGTGGCTTGATCCGGCTCGCGTTCCGCCGCCTCCGACTCTTCCTCGACCATGATCCATCCCGAATAGCCGTTGTCACGCAGCAGACGCATAATGCCTGGGTGATCGATCACTCCGGCGCCCAGCGGCTCCCACTGCTTATCTGCGGAAATATCCTTGAAATGGACTTGCCTGATGAGCGGCAACCGCTCGACGAAAATCTTAAGCGGATCCATGCCGCCATTGGCAATATGCCCGGAATCGGGGCAGTAGCCGACATAACGCGTATCCAGTCCGGCGAACATGACGTCATAATCCGCTTGCGTACGAAACACCGATCCA
>JAJFMO010000258.1 GCA_020697475.1 Paenibacillaceae bacterium
TAGCGGTTCAGTAAACTGCCGACGTAGCGCAGCAGTTCGTTGGCGCAGACGGGGCAGTAATCGTGTTCGTCGATCAGCCGTTTGGACACTTCGTTCACCCGTTTGAGCTGGTTCTCATCCGGAGTCTTCGTCGACGTCGTAATTTTCACAATATCTTTCAAATCGGCGAACAGCTTCTTCTCGATCGCTTCGCGCAGCCGCTCGTGACTGCTGTAGTCGAACTTGCGCCCTTTGCGGGAGTAAGACGACATGCGGATCAGAATTTCTTCGCGGAACGACTTCTTGGCGTTCTCGGAGACGCCGATCTGCTCCTCGATCGACCGCATCAGCCGCTCATCGGGATCCATCTCCTCGCCGGTCAGCGGATCCTTGATTTTCGCCCAGTTGCAGTACGCCTCGATGTTGTCGAGGTAGTTGTCGAACAGCGTCTTCGCCGACTCCTCGAACGAGTAGACGAACGCTTTCTGAATTTCCTTTTTCGCCAATTCGTCGTATTCCTTGCGTGCTTCTGAGATGAAGTTCAAATACCGTTCTCGTTCATCCTTGTTGATCGACGAATGCTGGTCGAGCCCTTCCTTAAGTGCCCGAAGCACGTCAAGCGCGTTAATGCATTGCAGGTTTTGCCGGATCAAGGCACTGGAGATGCGATTGATGACGTAGCGCGGATCGATGCCCGACATCCCTTCTTCAAGGAATTCGTTCTGCATCTCCTTCAGATCGGCTTCCTTGTACCCTTCCACCGTCTCGCCGTCGTACATGCGCATCTTTTTCACCAAATCCATGCCTTGCTTCTTCGTTTCCTTCAATCTTGTCAGAATCGAAAAGATCGCTGCCGCCTTCAGCGAATGCGGAGCAATGTGCACGTGTCCCATGTCGCTCTGTCGGATCAGCTTGCGGTAAATTTTCTCCTCCTCGGACACTTTCAGATTGTAAGGAATGTGCATGACGATCATCCGTGATTGCAGCGCTTCATTCTTCTTGTTGGAGATGAAGCTCTTGTACTCGGCCTCGTTCGTGTGGGCGATGATCAGTTCGTCGGCGGAGATCAGCGCAAAGCGGCCGGCTTTGAAATTGCCCTCCTGTGTCAGGGACAGCAAGTTCCACAGAAACTTCTCGTCGCACTTCAGCATTTCCTGGAACTCCATGATCCCTCGGTTGGCCTTGTTCAGTTCACCGTCGAACCGGTAGGCGCGCGGGTCCGATTCCGAGCCGTACTCGGTAATCGTAGAAAAGTCGATGCTTCCCGTAAGATCGGCGATGTCTTGAGACTTCGGGTCGGACGGGCTGAACGTACCGATACCGACACGGTTTTCCTCGGAGATCAGCACGCGCTCGACCAGCACGTTCTCGATCCGACCGCCGTACTCGGTTTTCAGCCGCATCTGGCACGAGGGACAGAGCGCCCCCTCGATCTTGACGCCGAGCTCCAGCTCCACCTCTGAACGCAGCTCCGGAGGGATCAAGTGCAGAGGCTCCTCCTGCATTGGGCAGCCTTTGATCGCGTACACCGCCCCGCGATCGGTTCGCGAGAACTTTTCCAACCCCTTCTTTAACATCGTCACCAACGTCGACTTGCCCCCGCTGACCGGTCCCATTAACAGCAGAATCCGCTTCCTGACATCCAGCCTTCTCGCCGCAGAATGGAAATATTCTTCGACCAATTTCTCGATCGCCCGGTCCAGTCCGAAAATTTCTTGTTCAAAGAACGGATACTTCCGCTGTCCGTTGTTTTCCGTGACACCTTGGGAAGCGATCATTTCGTATACCCGCGCATGCGCCGTCATCGCCAAATCCGGTTCCTTGCGGACTAATGAGATATAGTCGGCGAAGGTTCCCGTCCAGGCTAGCCGCTCTTTCTCCAAATGATGCTCAGACAAGCGTTTGAAAATATCCATAATAACCTCCTTTCATCCTGCTTTAAGGCTTCAGGCTATAAATGTCAGTTGCGAGGTTAATACATTCTTATGCGGACCGGGCCGATAAAATATCTGGTATAATATAAAAATGACCCCACAAATAACCCCCACAAAGTGATGCTAAGCTCCGATGCCTATTCAAGTACTTTGCAGGGAGCCCCTAATTAACCTTTGCCAGTGTGGAGGTGCTGTTGATGGACTACGATAAACCGGCCAAGCCCGGGGAGGGCAAGGATCGCGTTCGCGAAACTCCGGTGACGTATGACGATTATGCGGCGATGCCCGATGACGGCCAACGCTATGAGATCGACGATGGAGTGCTGCAAGCAATGCGTCCTGCGCCGTCACCGCGGCATCAGGAAGTCGGATTGGAAGTCCGCCGAGCCATTGAGGGTCCGCCGGATTTATGTGCCGAGGTGCTGTCAACTCACTCGCTTGCACGCGACAAAATCAGAAAGTTAAAGGCTTATGCCAAGTATGGAGTTCCGGAATATTGGATTGTCGATCCGATATATGGTTCGTTGGATCAGTATGTGTTAAAGGACAGCGCCTATGAGTTAATCGAAGACTATTCCGGGGACGAGCCCGTCAGATCGGATCGCTTGGCTTGCGTCAACTTCACGATGAACGCAATTATGCGTTGGGCAAAGGATTTACCGAACTAACCGCGGATGGATTACGGAGGGGAGATAGGGTGGCAATACGCGCGGAAACGGAATTGTACTTGCCGATTAAGAAGTTCCTGGAGCGGCAAGGGTACGAGGTGCGCGGCGAAGTGCGCCACTGCGACCTGGTCGCCGTGCGCGGGGAAGAAGCCCCGGTTGTGGTGGAATTAAAGCGCACGTTTAATTTGCCGCTCCTCGTCCAGGGGATCGATCGGATCAAGCTGAGCGATCGAGTTTATTTGGCAGTGGAGATGCCCGCAACCGGACGAGCTGTGCACGGACTCTCCTGGTCGGACCTGACGCGAATTTGCCGAATGCTTGGATTGGGACTGATGACCGTGCGGTTCTATAAACGAAAGGCGCCCGCAGTCGAAGTGCTGTGCGAGCCGGCGCCTTATACTCCGAGACACAGCAAGAAGGCGTCATCGCTGTTGCTGTACGAGTTCCGCGAGCGCAGCGGGGACTACAACGTCGGCGGAAGTACCCGCAGCAAGCTCATCACCGCCTATCGCGAGAAGGCGTTGCAGTGCGCGGCGGCGCTCAAAGAGCACGGCGAGCTCAGCACGAAGCGGCTGCGGGAATTGACCGGCAACGCCCGGGCGGCGGGATTGATGCAGAAAAATTATTACCGCTGGTTTCAGCGAGTACGCAAAGGGGTCTACACCTTGACCTCCCACGGAGAAGAGGCGTTGAAAACTTTTTCCCACGTCGTTCAGCAATAATTTTCCATAATTCATTAAATTGTCATATTATGCTGCAACATTGATAATCGCGTCGAAAACCGATAAAATTGAGGAAGGACAAGCATCGCGGCAAGCTTGATGGAGAGGAGAACGGTGCCATGAGTACGCCCCTGGAAAGCGTGACGTCGCAACAAGTGTTCACACGCACAGCCAAGCCAACAAAGACCAAATCGCGTAAGGGCACGTATTTGCTGCTCATCTTCAGCTGGATGATGCTGATCGGCACCGGTGTCATGGGAGCGATGCTGTATACAGAGCATTTGAAGCTGCAGATTACTCAGGATATTTCCAACCAGACCGCAGGGCAGCTGCAGCAATTTCAGTCCGACTATACCGCGCAGATTGCCCAGTTGAAGGATTCCATGTCTGATGATATGGCCGTTCTGCAGAAGAAAGTCGATTCCTTGAACGAACTGCTCGCCTTCACCAAGGACAGCGCCAACAGCAAGACGGACAACAGCAATCAATTGTACACCCAGTTGTCCGATGTGAAGAATCAGCTGGACGAGCTGAAGAAAAACTTGGACGTGTTAAAATGAACCCGGCGCAGAAGATCAACCGATTTTTTCTGCTCGCCATCGCCCCGTTTCTCGGGATGGCGATCTGGCTCGGGATCGTCAATATGAAGTTAACTATTCCTAACCCGCCGCGCATGGCGGAATTTCAATATGCCGCTATGGGCGATCCGGTGGCCGCCAAGCTCGATTCAGCGGCGACAAGCGTCGGGGAAATTCGTACCACGGTCGAGAAGTATTTCGAGCTGTACACGCAGAGCGCGGATGCCGTGGCGCAGATGGCCAAGATGGCGGCGGCGCAGATTGTGCGGCCGGCGGCGATCTACGACGCGCGGATTACGGGCAGGCTCGGCTCCCCGCGAAGCACGGTGAATTCGGGCAATATCCGGCTGCAATTGTTCAACTTGAACGGCGGAGACTATAATGGCTACGCGTTGAAGGTGGATTTGAAGTCGAGCAAGGCGATGCGGATGGTGCTCGGCAAGGATACCGTCGGCGGCAGCGAGACGACGCTCTCGGCAGCCAGCCGGTATGGGGCTGTTGCCGGGGTCAACGCCGGCGGCTTCGCCGACGACAACAAGTCCGGCAAGCGGTACCCGCTCAGCACGACGATGCTCGGCGGCAAGTATGTGTACGGCTTCGAGCCGACGTTCGACAATCTCACTTTCGTCGGGTTTACGGCGAGCCGGCAGTTGATCGGCGGCAAGTTTTCCCGCCAGTCCGACCTCGATAAGCTGCAGCCCGATTTCGGAGCGACGTTCGTGCCGACGTTGCTGCAACAAGGCAAACGTCAGACGATTCCCGACCAATGGCTGAATTCACCTCGCAGGGCGCCGCGAACCGTAGTGGCGAATTACAAGGATGGCCAGTTGCTGTTTCTTGTTACCGACGGCTATGACGAACGGGGCAATTCCGGCGCGACATTGCCGGAGCTGCAGGACAAGCTGATTGCACTCGGTGCGATCGACGCCTATAACCTGGACGGCGGAGGCTCATCTTCGCTTGTATTTAACGGCCAAGTGATCAACAAGCCTTCCGATGGGAAGCTGCGGCCGCTTCCGACGCATTTTTTATTTTTTAAATAAATGTTCACAGATTTTCAGTTGCCTGGTTGGATGAATGGGGTATAATAAGGCTTACGATGGAGGTGTTGTTCGATGTCCAGCGCGTTTATTCTGACCGTTCTGACTATGCTCTTGTTCCTTGGAGCGATTCTGACCGCCGCATACAACGACGACAAGACGAAAGGGCTGTAAATGCCTGTTTAATAGCCCATAGGAAAGAAGCACGGTATCGCCTCGAGGGTAGGTGCGATTCCGCGCTTTTTGTTTTGTCCGGATTATTGTTCCCGATCCCAGTTCCGGTCTATATTCCGGGGCCCCCGCAAAGTACCTGAATCAGCTTCAGAGCAAGACTCCACTTTTGTGGACGTCTCAGATTGTAGATCCTCCGCAGATTGTTCGACGTCTTGACAAACATTTCGCCAAAGGTTGGCGAAATCCGTTTGTCCTCGCGTTATTTGATTTCTCCCAAGCAACCGCTGCAGATGTACCGTTCCTTGAACTCGACCACTCCTTCGATCGAATTGCAGAATACACACCTCGGATAATATCTTTCCAAAATAATGTGATCCCCCTGCACCAGTATTTCTACCGGGTCTCCCTCGTTCATCTTGTATCGCTTACGCAACGATTTCGGTAAGACGATTCGCCCCAATTGATCGACCCTGCGAACAATTCCCGCTGGCTTCACGCGTTTCTCACCTCGCTTTGACGTTCCATAGCTTGTACCGACATGCTATATTCGACGTCTGGAGGGAAATTCCTTCTGAAAAATGCACAAAAGTGCAAATTCAAGGAAAAAAGTTTGGCCGTATTTGAATTAAGTTAATACAAGCCGGGGAATCCGGTTTGCCGTAAGGCCTCATAAAGCACGATGGCAGCGGAATTGGCGAGGTTGAGCGAACGAACCGCCGAACCCATCGGGATCCGCAACAGTGTATCTTTGTGCTCTTGCAGCAATGATTCGGGCAGTCCTGCGGTTTCTTTGCCGAAGACGAGGAAATCTTCATCGCGGTAGAAGTGGGCGGTATGCGGTTTGTCGGCTTTGGTAGTAGCCATAA
>JAJFMO010000259.1 GCA_020697475.1 Paenibacillaceae bacterium
TGCCGAGCTGTTGAACTATACGTCGTTTATGGCGTTGTTCAGCAGCCGCTACGGGACGCAATATTTGCCATTCATGTATTTGCTGGAAGCGTTCCTGCTCCCCTTCGAAGGCTGGCTGTTGTCTTGGGCTTCGGAGCGGATGTCGAAACCGCGATTCATGTCGCTGATGTATTTGTTGTTTTTGGCCATCTGTTTGGTGAACGGGTTCATTCTGTTCGGAATGAAGCTTGCCGGCGCCAACTGGATGATTTTTTACCCCATATTGTTCATATCCTCCAACTTTGTTGTTCGCCAGCAAACCCTTCTGATGTGGAGCACGGCGTTCGATTTGTGTCCGACACAGCAGGCCAAGCGGGTGATGCCGGTGTTCGTGTCGATGGCTATTGTCGGCGGAATTGCGGCGGGCGTGCTGACGAAGTTTCTCGCTCCTGTGTGGGGGACGGAGGCGATTTACTGTTTGGGCCCGTTGATGCTGGCCGTCGGATTTCCGAATTTCCGCAAGTCGTTGAGAAGGTATCTGCTTCCGCTCACGATGAAGGAGACGCCGCAAGCCAAGAGTGAGGCCCAGGCTCCTTCTACTTTCAGATACATCAAGGAGACGTTTCGTTCTCCCTTCCTGCTGATCGCCACAGGGATCATGACACTGATGCCGGCCTTGTACTTCATTATGGAGTACCAGTATTTCACAACAGCCCGCACGGTGTTCGAGAATGAAGACTCCTTGACCTCATTTTATGGGTTAATGGTGATTTTGCTGTTTGTCGGAGCGTTTCTGCTGCAGCTCGTTTCAAGCAAATTAATGAACAAGCTTGGGGCGAGCAACATGCTGATCGCCATTTCCGTCGTTTTTGCTTTAAGCTTCGTTCTGGTCACGATGTTTATCCGGTCGCCGCTTGCGCTGGCTGCCGTTGCGATCGGCTACAGCTTCACTTATTTGTTGCTGTACTATTTCGCAGAACCGAGTTATCAATTATTCTTCAAAATGCTGCCGTTGCAAAAACGCGACGGTTTCCGCTTCACGGCCCAAAGCATCGCCGCGTCGACCGGCATTCTGCTTGGCTCCGGACTGTCGATGCTGCATTCCAACGCGGGGGTGAGCTTGTTTGTCCAAGCGTTCATCGGGGTTGTGTTGGCGGTCGTACTGACGTCGATGGCCTGGGGCGCGCGAACTTTGTACGTCAAGATGCTGATCGGCAGCTTGGAGAGCGGCGCCGCGCACGTCAAGGACGCGCTGCAGGAGTTGCTCGGCACGCTGACGAGCGGCCGGCTCGGCAAAGCGTTGACCGAGCAATTGCGGCATCCCGACGAATCGGTGCGGGAAATCGCCATCGAGCTGCTGCAGAAAAGCCCGGACTTAGCCCGCACGGAAGAATTGCTTCGCTGCTGTGAAGACTCCTCCCCGCGCATTCGCGTCGCCGCGTTGCAAGCCATCCATCCGGCAGGGTGGCTGTCGCTTGCCGAGGAGCGGCGTCGGCAGCTGCTGGCCGATCCGGACGCCAATGCGCGTGCGGTAGTGTATCGCGGATTGTTTATGGCCGATACACCGATCGACGAAAGGCAGCGTTGGATCGACATGGCTTGCAGCGACGAAAACCCGGAAATTCGGGCGATGGCTCTCATGGCGATGAGCGAAGCGGAGACGGCTGCCGGGGCGGAGCGCATGGATGCGGATGTGCGCAGGCTGCTGGAAGAAGGCGGTGAATCGGCCGTGGCGGCGTGCGGCGTAATCGGCGACAAGAAGCTGAACGCTTACTTCATTAACGTCCTTATGCTCTTTGGAGATCCCCGGCCTTACGTGAAGTTCGCGGCGGTGCGGGCGATCGGCAAGCTTGGCGGGGAAGAAACGGCGAAGGAATTGCTGGAATTAATGGTCGGCGCCGAGACGGAGCTGCGCTCCGCCATTCGCGATGCGTTGACGGAGCTTGGCGCGGCAGCGATCCCCGCCTTGCACCGGGCGCTGCCGACGCCGAACTGGAGCGTCTGGGAAACCGCCGCTCTGGTGCTGGGCGCCATCGGCAGCGACTCCGACATCCGGCATCAGTTGGTTCCGTCTTGTGTGGAACGATTGGCGGAGCTGCAAGAGGTGCATCGCTACAGCGCCTTGATAGAGGAGCGCGGCGGAGAGGAATGGCTCGCGCTTGCCGCAGGGAGAACGAACGAAATTCGCCAGGTCGTGCTTGATGCGGTCTGGAAGGTGATGGTACGCTTCAGCGACGAACGGGCCGTTCCCCACATCCGTCTGGCCATCGAGGGCGAGGAAGAGGAAGTGCGCGACAACGGGATGGAAGTGTTGTCGGAAGGACTCGGCGATGCTCGGTTGTCCGCCGCTTTGCTGGCTTACTATCGGTATGATCGGTCTGTTCGCCAGGACTCGGCGGAGACGCCGAAAGTGACTGACGGATGGCTGCAGGCGATCGCCATCAAATCGGGAGCGGTGGAAGGGGATGAATTCTTAATGAGTCGATGGGAATATTTAAGCGCGCTGGACAAAATGGTGTTCCTCAAGCAAGTTCCTCTGTTCGAGCGCATCTCGGTTGAGGAGCTTAGCCGCGTGGCCACCATTGCCCAGGAAAAAATATACGAGGACGGCGACTACCTGGTTAAGCAAGGGGAAACCGGGATCGCGCTTGTGGCGATCGTCGAAGGCCATGTCGAACTGAGCGGGCAGGACAGCTTGGGCAACGTTGGTACGATCGGTGTGTTGGGCCCAAAGCAATCGTTCGGGGAGTCCGCCTTGTTCGACGACCGGCCATCGCTTATTTCCGCTCAAGCGCTGTTTGATCAAGTGCGCACGCTCAGGATCGAGAGCGGCGAACTGTCGCACCTGGTGCGGCTGTATCCCGATATCGGCGTAGGCCTGCTGCGGGCGTCCGGCGATCGCATTCGCACGCTGGAGCAACTCATCCTCAAGCTCGGATAAGGAGGGCCTAGGCCGATGGTCAATACCCGGATTCAGCTTAGCTTGCGTGCCTCGATTTCCGAGCTTCCGCGATTGAAGGAATCGGTGGAACAATTTTGCGAACGTGTCGGACTTGAAGATAAGCTCTCCTTCACCCTGCAGCTCGTATGCGACGAGTGGGTGACGAATATTATCACTCACGGCTATGAAGCGGTGCAAGCAGAGGGGGCGGCGGACGACCGGGTGATCGCCGTCACGCTGGAATGCACCGATGAATCCGAGCTGGTCTTGATCTTCGAGGATCGGGCGGCGGCGTTTAATCCGCTCGAGCATCCGGAGCCGGATGTCACGCTCGATCTGAAAGAGCGAAAGACCGGCGGATTGGGAATTCATTTTATAAAGAAAATGATGGATCACTGCGAATACGAACGATTGCCCAAGGGCAACCGGTTGATGTTAGTTAAACGATTGCAGATTCATGAGGAGGCGGGCAAGGATGGAATTGCGGATTGAACAGACTGGAGAGATTCGGGTCATCGAACTGACCGGGAGGCTGGACGGAACTACGTCGCAAACGGTGGAAACGGCGATATTGGAATTGGTCGGCGCCGGCGCTTCACGCATCGTCTTTGATTTCAACGCCTTGGAGTACATCAGCAGCGCGGGTCTGCGCGTCATGCTGCTGGCTGCGAAGAAGATGCGTGCGGTGGGAGGCAAAGTGGCCTTGTTCGGTTTGAACGCGAACGTGCGGGAAGTGTTTGAAATGTCGGGGTTTCATACGATATTTACGCTTTTGGACTCCCGGGAGGCAGCTTTGGAGTTTGTCGCGGGATAACTCGCAGAGAGGAGAGGGCGATGGTCTTCTGGATCGTACCGTTGACGCTCGGGGTTGCGATATATTGTTATTATGAATGGCGCCGGATGAGGACATTGTTCCAAGTCAGCCTGCGTTTGAGTTCCACGATTGAGAGGAAAGCGCTGCTCGGCGTAATAATGGAAACGGCGGCAAAAACGCTGCGAGCGGAAGGCTCGTCGATCATCCTCGTCGACAAGGAGAAGCAAGAGCTCTATTTCGAAGTGGCGACGGGTGAAAAGACGGACGAGGTACGAGAAATTCGCCTGCGCATGGGGGAAGGTATCGCCGGTTGGGTTGCCCAATCGGGTGAATCGGTGCTCATACCGAACGCCGCGAAAGACCCGCGCTGGTCGAACCGTGTAGCGAATCGGGTAGGGGTGGCCACGCGAAACATGGTCTGTGTGCCGGTCGTGTCGGGCGGTGAAACGCTCGGTGTGCTGCAAGTCATCAACAAACGCAGTGGCACGTTCCGGCGCGGCGACTTGCGGTTGCTGGAGATGATCGCTTCGCCGACTTCCGGGGCATTGGAAAACATGCTGCTGTATGAAGCGCTCGTCAAATCGATGGAAACGTTGAAGGAAACGACGGCGGCAAAAGAACGAATGGAGAGCGAGTTGAAAATTGCCCAGGACATTCAACGCAGTTTTCTGCCCGGTACCGGCTTGCGAGTCGGCGAAGCGGAACTTGCCGCACGACTGCATCCCGCGCGCGAGGTGGGAGGCGATCTGTACCATTATATGAATCTTGGCGACGATCGGCTGTTGATTTGCTTGGGCGATGTGTCGGACAAGGGCATGCCGGCCGCATTGTTCATGTCCGGGCTGATGATCTGGATCCAGGCGAAAGCCAAGGCGCATCAATCTCCCGCAGCGATGATGGAGGACATTAACCGCGAGGTCAGCACGGAAGACTCCACGATGTTCGCCACCATGTTTTTGGCCGTATTGGATGTCCGCACCGGCCTCTTGACGTATTGCGACGGCGGACACTGCTCTCCTGTTGTCATTGCGGCGAATGGTGCCGTGTCGACGCTTGCGACGACCAAAAATTTGCCGGTCGGGATTTATGAGGATATCACTTACGAGGATCGCGAGATCATGATGCCCCCCGGCTCAACGCTCGTGCTCTACACCGACGGCATTACGGAAGCGGAGAACGCCGACGGAGCTTGGTTTACAGCCGAAGGCCTGCTGGCCGTGCTGAATTCTTGCGGAGGCAAAAGCCCGCAGGAGACAGTGGAGACATTGCTGGACCGAGTCCACGATTTTGCCGGAGCAAAGCCGCAGTCGGACGACATTGCGGTGATGGCGGTTCGTTACGGCTTGCCGCAGGTGTAGCGGGCAGGGAGGCTCAAGGGTGGTGAGCTGGGGCGGGACGCGGGCGTAGATTCGCATGGGTTAGGGGCAATTGGGGAACTGGCTGGGGAACCGGCGGGAGAAAACTGCAAAAGTGCAGGAATTTTTTGAGCTTTTGGACGAGTTTGAAAAATGCCTGCAAAAATACAGTTTTATTGAGCACTTAATGGGCGATTGGCGATAATTCCGCAGAAATAACTGCACAATTGCAGGAATTTGCTTCCAAACACAAAAAGTTGAAGCGAAAAAATGTAGTTTTGCAGTTTTTTGGCGTTCTTCAAGACTGACATTCCAAACAGGGGTGCAGCCGCGGATCAGCCGCGATGTATAAGTTTGAAATTTCGAGTATATTCACTTGTGAAAAAAATGAGTCGATTGTATGCGAAAATTCATACTTAATACTTATTGAGTTGTATTGGTGAGATCGGCAACGATTATATATGAAAAACCGGATTTATTGATCAGAGTCTAATGATTGGTTGGAGAAGCGCTTTCCAGCTAAAAATTATTGGAAACTTGCAAAAATAGAGGATTCTTCCTGTTTCATGTCGAATAAATTTCATCAGCCTGATTCAATTATGTCGAACGAAGGAACTTATTGTCCGTTGCGTTGCATGTGTCTGCAACGCGAAGTATCGTTCAATCAGCAACCCAAGGGGGTGACGAGGGTGTCGTTACGTCAGAAGACAGCCAAACCGTCGCGGGCGGCTCGAAATCGTTCGACCGCAGGCGGAGAGTCGAGCAGCGGAGGTGCGTTCAGCGCTCTCTCAGCCATGCAGACCGGGCTTGGAAACCGTGGAATGCAACGCCTTCTTTCCCGGACGGTGCAGCGCCAGGAAGCGCCGGAG
>JAJFMO010000260.1 GCA_020697475.1 Paenibacillaceae bacterium
CTTGACGTATACAAAATATCATTTTATATTTAGAAGATAACAAACGGTAAGTATATCGTCAACCGGTTCGATCGGTTCTTTGCAAATATCAAGAACAATGTATGTTCTACCCGGAAACGGACAGTTTTCGCCAAGCGTAATTCTTGGTATTGTATAATGAATGGGAAAATTGGAGGGGATCAAGTTGTCAAACAAACGACCGAATATTGTGTTTATCCTAAACGATCATCAGGCGTATTACGGGCATGGCTGGGAAGGCGGGCCGCAAATTCAGCGCCCGAATTTCGATCGTCTGGCGTCGCAAGGCGTCCTGTTCAACCGTGCTTACACGGCTTGCCCATTGTGCGGACCCGCCCGTCGCACGATGCTGACAGGATTATATCCACACAACCACGGCGAGACCAAGAACAAATCGGATCATCCGTTCGACAGGGAATTGTACTTGCCAAAGCTTACCGACGCCGGGTACCGCAACATTTATTATGGCAAATGGCACGCCGGCCCAGGCAGCGCGCACGACTTCGGGTGCGAGGAGGCGTTCTCCTACTACGGCTACAACAACCCGTACACGAAGCCGGAATACCACGATTACTTGCGCCGCAAAGAGTTGCCCGATCCGAAAATCCGCCTCGAGCGCGTCTTCGTCCCGCCGCAGCGGTTGCCGCAAGATTCGGAGACACACCTCTATTCGCAAAATCGCCCAAATTGCAATGAGCACGCCTCCGGCATTATGACGACGCCGAAGGAGACTCATGAAGCGTTCTTCTTGGCCTCGCTTGCCTGCGACAAGTTGGCGGAGTTGGCGGCGACAGAAGACGATCGCCCGTTTGCGTTGCGCGTCGACTTCTGGGGGCCGCACCAGCCGTACTTCCCGACCGAGGAATACGTGAATCTGTACCCGCCGGAGCAAATTCCCGAATACCCGAGCTTCCGCGACGATCTGACGACCAAGCCGGAGCTGTACAAATCCGAGCGCAACTTCGGCATCAGCCGTGAAGGCAAGCTGATCCAACCGAACCCGCTTCCCTGGAGCGACTGGCAGCAAATTCTCTCGCGCTGCTACGCGCAGATCACGATGATGGACGAGGCCGCCGGTCTCATCCTCGACCAATTGGATCGGCTCGGCTTGAGCGACAACACGCTCGTCGTCTGGACGACCGACCACGGCGATGCGGTCGCTTGCCATGGCGGTCATTTCGACAAGAGCTCCTACATGCCCGAGGAATTGATCCGTATCCCGATGACGCTGCGTTACCCGGGCGTTGTCCCGGCAGGGCAGGTGAGCGAGAAGCTGGTCAGCAACATCGACTTGGCTCCGACGTTCCTCGATGCGGCAGGCTTAGCTTTCGAGCGTCCGGTGGACGGCTCGAGCTTACTGCCGTTGGCAGCGAATCCCGACACCCCGTGGCGAACGGAAGTCGTCTCGGAGACGCATGGACACGGTGAGGACGCGCTGGGACGGGCGTTGGTGAGCGAGCGTTACAAGTACATTTTTAACGAAAACGATATGGATGAACTGTATGATTTACAGAGCGACCGGTACGAGATGCATAATCTGATCGATTCCGCCGAGCATCGCGAACTGTTGGCCAACATGCGCGACAAGTTGCGCGCTTGGCAAGCGGCCACCGGGGATAACGCTTATACTGTCCAATAGACACAATGGGAGAGGAAGATGAGAGATGATTCACGCTGCTCTGATCGGGGCCGGCAAGCGCGGAACGAATGCGTACGGATCCTATGCTTTCCGACGCCCTAACGAGATTAAATTCGTCGCTGTGGCCGAGCCGAATGAGAATCGCCGCCGACGGTTTGCGAATATGCACAACATTCCGGAAGACCGGCAATTCAAGTCGTGGGAAGAGATGCTGGCGCAACCGCAAATTTGCGAGGCGCTGTTGATCTGTACGATGGATCGCGACCATTTCGCGCCGACGATCAAGGCGTTGGAGGTTGGGTACCATATTTTATTGGAAAAGCCGATGTCGCCCGATCCTCTGGAATCGCTCCTGATCGCCGAGAAAGCGGAGCAGACCAAGCGGATTTTGACTGTTTGCCATGTGATGCGCTACAGCAACGCCATGAAGGAACTGAAGCGAATCATCGACACTAAGCTAATCGGCGATCTAATGACCATACAATGGTTGGAAAATGTCGGCTACGAGCATTACGTCTCCAGCTTTGTTCGCGGCAATTGGCGCAATTCGACGGAATCAAGTTTTATGCTGCTGCAGAAATCGTGCCACGACATCGATATGCTGTACTGGCTGGTGGGTGCCGATTGCGTGGAGGTGTCCTCGTACGGCAAATTGTCTCACTTCCGCCTCGACAAGGCGCCGGAAGGCTCGACCGACCGCTGTGTGGACGGTTGTGCGGTGGAAACCGTATGCCCGTATTCCGCGATTAAAAACTATTATCATACGAAGTCGGGCGGTTGGTACAACGCGGTCAGTCAAGACAATTCGCTGGAAGCGCGGATGAAGGCGATCAAGGAAGGGCCTTTCGGACGCTGCGTCTATCGCTGCGACAATGATGTAGTTGATCACCAAGTGGTCAACATGCTGTTCGCCAACGACGTGACGGTGTCGTTCAACATGACCGGCTTCACCGCCAAAAATCAGCGGACGTTCAAGATTATGGGGACGCTGGGGGAGATCGTCTACAATGGCGATGACAAGGGCATCCAGGTCAATCTGTTCTCCGGCCGCCAAGAGCGGATTTATCCCGAGCAAGTCGCCGGCGGACATGGGGGCAGCGATTTTCTGATTATGCAGGATTTCGTCCGGCAAGTGGCGAAGGGGGATCTTGTCGGCAAGACGTCAGCCGGCGAGTCGGCACGCAGCCATATGATCACGTTCGCCGCTGAGCATTCTCGGGTGACCGGCCAATCGGTAAAGCTGGCTGATTACATGGAACAAGTCAAATTGGGAACTATATCCAATACGACTGTGAAAAGGTAAAACGGGGTCATCGAGAGCAAACGCGCGAATACGAGGCAATCGAGGGCAAAACGGGAAAAACCTGCAAAAGTACAGGAATTCCAAATGCTTTTTGGACAAAATGGGGAAATGCATGCAAAACTGCAGTTTTTTCGAGAAGATGACGGTCAATTGATGGCAATTCAACTAAAATTCCTGCAGAAATGCAGGAATTGGCTCCAGATTCAAGGATTTAATGAAAAAAAACTGTAGAATTGCAGGCTTTTGTTATTCATCGCGTTGAGGTCGCCGATCGGTGACCTTATTGCGACTATTCCACCATAAGCGCACGACCCCATTCAGGTTCAACCAATGTCAGCAAGGGAGTATACGATGAACACAACGAACAAACAACCGAACATTGTATTGATCACCACAGATCAACAGCATTGGAACACGATTCACGCTTTGGGCAACGATGTGATTCAGACACCGCATCTCGACCGGCTGGTCAAAGAGGGGGTAGCGTTCGAGCGCGCTTATGTCGCCAATCCGGTGTGCAGCCCAAGCCGCTCGACGATCATTACCGGGGAATACCCGTCCCGGCACGGCTGCTGGAACATTGGCGTCGCCCTCGACAAGAACCGTACGACGATCGGGGATTTGCTGCAAGAGCAAGGGTACGCGACGGGATTGTTCGGCAAGGCGCATTTCCAGCCGGTACTGAAAGCGGGCAGCTTCGAATCGCCGCCGCACATCCATGACCGCGACTTCTGGCGCAACTGGCACGGACCTTACTACGGCTTCGAGAAGGTCGCGATGGTGCACGGCCATGCCGACGAAGACTCGTCGCACGGGATGCATTACGGCGCATGGCTCGTCGACCAGGGTGTCGATCCGGCCAAGTATTTCGGACCGAAGGGCGGCCATCGCGAAGGATCGTGGGACTTGCCGGAAGAGCTGCATTATACGCGCTGGACCGCCGATCGGACGATCGATTTTATTCGCGACAATGCGGGCGGCAAACCGTTCCTCGCTTGGTGCAGCTTCCAGGATCCGCACAACGCTTATCTGTGCCCGGAGCCGTGGAACAGCATGTACAAGCCGGAGGATATGCCCGATTTCAACGAGCGGGAAGGGGAGATGGCGGATAAGCCTCGCATCCATCAATGCCTGATCGAGGATCGGATGGATCAGTTGGACGCAGCGACGACGTCGGACCCCGGCCACGACACCGGCGGTATCCAATGCCTCGGCCACACGAACAAGAAGCTGGGTGCAGATCGCGCCAAGCGCTGGCTCGCTTCCTACTACGCCATGACCAGCCTGATCGACCATCATGTCGGGCGCGTACTGGATGAGCTCGATCGGCTGGGCATCGCCGACAATACGCTCGTCGTCTTTACATCCGATCACGGCGATTATGCGGGCAACCACGGGCTGTGGCTGAAAGGGCCGATCCATTACGAGGACATCTTGCGCGTTCCGTTCCTGGTCCGTTGGACAGGCCGAATGCCTGCAGGCGAGCGCACGAATTCCTTGGTCAGTCTGGTTGACCTGGCGCCGACGTTCCTCGATGCGTGCGGATTGGCGCCGACACCGAATATGCAAGGACGCAGTCAGTTGGCTACGTTCGAGCAACCGGAGCAAGCGAGCCGGGATTGGTGCCTTGTGGAAAATCGCGCCGAGCCGACGTTCTATGTGAAGACGCTCGTCACCGATCGCTATAAGCTGAATTATTTCCTGGAGCGGCGGGAAGGCGAGCTGTACGACCTTCAAGAGGACCCGCTGGAATACGTCAACTTGTATCATCGCCCGGAGTACGCAGAAATCAGGACAGGACTGTTCATGAAGCTGATCGACATTTATGGGGAACTTGAAAATCCGTATCCGCCTCGGCAAAGCTTCGCTTAATTCACTTTATTGATTTAATCGGCTAAATAGGAGGGAACTTGTTTCATGGCTCAAACGAAGAAACCGAACATTCTCATCTTCATGACCGATCAAGAACGCGCTGACGTAACGTATGCCGATCACCCTTGCCGCACCCCGCACGTCGAACGGCTGGCACGGGAGGGCGTCCGCTTCGGCAACGTGTTCACGACGATGGCGCATTGCTGCCCGTCGCGCGCCAGCTTCTTCACCGGGCTGTATCCGTCCCAGCATGGCATTTACAACAACGTATCCGGCCGGGCGGCCATTCACCGCGCTTTGAACGACGGCGTCGTCACGTTCTCGGAGCGGTTGAAGAATGCAGGCTACGGGCTGTATTTCTCCGGCAAGTGGCACATCACCGCAGAGGAAAACCCGGTCGACCGCGGCTGGGTGGAATTAGCCGTAACCGGCGGCAAAGAGCGCAAGGCCGGCCAGCCGCTCGACAGCTGGCGGGAAATGCCGAGCCGCGAAGAGCCGCGCGAGCGAGCTCGCGGAGAACTCGTCCGTCCCGGTTGGGGCAACAAAAAACTGTATGGCGCGAAAGGCGAGCTCGAGAACATCAACGACTACCGCCTCGTGCAACGCGGCATCCGCCAGCTGGACGAGCTTAAGGGCACGCAAGATCCCTGGTGCTTGTATATCGGCGTGATCGGTCCGCACGATCCGTTCATCGTGCCGGAGAAGTACGCGAAGATGTACGACCCGAACGAGATCGAACTGCCGCCGAACTACGCCGATTCATTAAGCGACAAGCCGGGGATTTATCGGCGGATGCGCCGAGTATTCGACCAATTGACGCCGCAAGAAGTGAAAGAATCGATCGCCCACTACTGGGGATTCTGTACGATGATGGACGATCTGTTCGGCATGGTGCTCGATGCGCTCGATCGCAACGGACAAGCGGAAGACACGCTGGTTCTGTTCATGTCCGACCATGGAGAAAGTCTGGCTTCTCACGGTATTTATTGCAAGGGCATCAGTCCTTACGACGAGACGTACCGGGTACCTTGCGTCGTTCGCTGGCCTCAGGGTGTCAGCAACCCCGGACGCGAGGTGACGGAACTGGTCAGCATGATGGACTTCGCACCGACATTCGTCG
>JAJFMO010000261.1 GCA_020697475.1 Paenibacillaceae bacterium
CGATCCATAAAGGTTTAAGGATCACAGCGGTCGCGCCATTCCCGTCCCAGACGACCAGCGGAAAACAGGAAGAGGATGCGCCGCCGGACTATCGACTGGAACAAATCGTACTGGGGGATACGTTGGAGGCGATTCATTGGTTAGTGCGGAAACAGGGAATCCGCGGCGGATTTACCGATCTGGGGAGACGAAGAGAGAAGGTGAGGCGATGACCAAGCGGCTGCCGCCCAAACGAATATTGAGGCGTTCAAGGCTTTCCGGCCCCTCCAAGCGTCCCAGCTCGCCCCAGCCTGCCAATGTGCGGCTACCGTATCGCGACCGAACGGCCGTCGCCAAAGAACCGTTAACCTTCCCGACACGCAAGAAAGTCGGTTGTGTCATTGCCGCAAGGAACGAAGGCGAGACGCTGCGGTTGCAACTCGATGAACTGGCCCGTCTTCCGTTCCATGAAATCATCGTCGTGCTGAACGGGAATACGGACGACAGCTACCAGATCGTTGAGAGCCATTGGGCGAACGCGCAAATTGTCTCGTACAAAGAACCGCTCGGTCACGACGTAGGCAGAGCTGTTGGCGCGCGGGCGTCCAGCGCGGACATTATGCTGTTCCTTGACGGAGACATGTGCATACCGGCCGAGCATTTGCTGCCGTTCGTCTACGAGGCGGAGCGCGGAGCCGACGTCGTGCTGAATCCACTAAGCAAGCTGGTTCCGGACTTCAAGCAATGCGACTCCGTCAGTCGTGCCAAAGACTTCCTGAACCGCTGTCTGGGTCGGCCGGATTTACAGATCGATTCGTTGACCGCCGTACCCCACGCTTTGTCGCGCAAGGCGATCAAGCTGTTGGGCGCCAAGGCGCTGATCGTCCCCCCGATGGCCCAGATGCTCGCGATCCGATCCGGTCTGACCATCGCTAGAGCGTCGATCGCTGTGGATGTGTTTCAACGCAATCGGGTCCGCAAACAAAATCAAACTCCGGTCAATCGGATGGAGCAATTGATACTCGGCGATCATCTTGAAGCGCTCGGCGAAGCGATGAAGGTGGCAGGCCCGCGGTTAGGGTTTCCGGACTGGACAGGGAATGATGCGAAATGAAGCATAGGATCATACTGTGACGAAGGACGCCTCGAATGAAAGGCGCTTTGGCGAAGGGGATCATCCAGCCCGCCAAGGCGCCTTTATTGTTGTCGGCAGCGGCAGGTTGCCCGTCTTCCGAAAATTTTTAGCTAAGCTTTAGTTTAACTTTAGCATCAATCTTACCCTCGTATTGTACAATAGACATAACATTTAACCATTTTGAGGTAAAGCACACATGGCCAAAATAATGATAGTCGACGACGCGGCATTCATGAGACGGATCTTAAGCGACATGCTCTCTCAGTTGGGGCATGAAGTGGTCGCGGAGGCGGTGAACGGGGAAGAAGCGATCGTCGCATATTCGAAGGTGAAACCGGACATCGTGACGATGGATATTACGATGCCGATGATGGATGGGATCACCGCGATGAAGTCGATCCGGTCGATAGATCCGACCGCCAAGATCGTCATCTGCTCAGCGTTGGGTCATCACGAGACGGTGATCGAGGCGATCAAGTCGGGCGCCCGCGATTTTATTGTCAAACCGTTCGTCAAGGAACGGGTTCAGGATACACTGGAGAAGCTGCACGCCGGCCGGTAATCACTTTTATTTCATGCCGTTGTTCAGCGCCGGCAGCATTTTACTGTTCTTAATCATCGAATTACGGCAGATCGGGCAGGACGGGCTTTGCTCGAAGGAGAAGTCCTCCCGCATCCAGCATCCGCAAGCATCGTCCCCGCATACCCAGACATTCGTTTCTTCCTCCTGCACAGGTTCTTGCACCTTCTTGGCAAAGTACATGTTTACATTCCTCCTCGAGCATAGTATGCGAAATGGGAACCAGAATATGCAATTTGCGTTAAAAATGCGAAAAGGCGCCGAACCTCGTGGTACGGCGCCTTTATTCGTCTTGCAGAAAGCTTTGCCCTGGGGCGAAAACTTATTTTTTGAAGAAATCGGCATTCTTCTGGATGAAATCCTTATCGGAATCGGGGACATCATTCTCGTGGAAAATCGCGACAACCGGACATACGGTCTCGCAAGCTCCGCATTCGATGCATGTATCCGGGTCAATGTAGTACTGATCTTCCCCTTCATGAATGCAATCTACCGGACAGGTGCTTACGCAGTCTGCCGCCTTTTCCCCGATACAGGGAGAAGTGATGACAAAAGACATGGCCTAAACCTCCTTTAGGTTGTAAGTATACACCCATTTTAACTCTAATTTGCGAAAATGTCAGTTATAAAATTTGACCAAGCATAGTCATGAAACGTTCACATGGCAAAATGTTGCGAAGTTGTGACAAATGCGGGGCGATTCTGGTAAAATCGGAAGCGAATCCAACATCAAGCCTTTCTAATTTTAAGCAAAATTATACCTTCGGAGGGCCGATTATGGCGATTTTGACGAACGATTGGTCAGGGCTGCTCGAATCGGAGTTTGCCGAGCCTTATTATGTGAAGCTGCGCTCTTTCCTCAAGGAGGAATACCGGACGCGCACCGTGTATCCTGATATGTACGACATCTATGCCGCTCTGAAGCTGACTTCGTATGCTCAAGTGAAGGTCGTGATCCTCGGACAGGATCCGTATCACGGGCCGGGACAAGCCCATGGCTTAAGCTTCTCGGTCAAACCCGGAATCGATCAACCTCCCTCTTTGCAAAATATTTTCAAGGAACTGCGCGACGACATCGGCTGTGAACTCCCTAAGCACGGCCATCTGGTCGGCTGGGCACGGCAAGGGGTGCTGCTGTTGAACACCGTGCTGACGGTGCGCGCCGGTGCGGCCAATTCGCATCGAGGGCAGGGCTGGGAGATGTTCACGGATCGGGTGATCCGACGCTTAAGCGAGCGCGAGACACCGATGGTGTTCATTCTATGGGGCAGCCACGCGCAATCGAAGCGGCCGCTGATCGATGACTCGCGGCATCATATCATTGCCTCGCCGCATCCGAGCCCGCTGTCCGCGTATCGCGGCTTCTTCGGCAGCCGGCCGTTCTCGCGGACGAACCGTTTCCTTGTGGAGTCGGGGCAGGAGCCGGTGGATTGGAATTTGGCTTCGTCGTCGGCAACGGAAGGAGGTGGGGGAGATAGCCATCATTGACGCGCACATTCATCTATCGAACATCTCGAAGTTTCGGCGTACGGCGGTCGAGTTGTCCGGGGTCGATTATTCGGCGGCGGGTTTGGAGGCTGAGTTTCGTCGGAACGATGTCGTACTGGGGATTGGCATGGGCGTGACGGAGACGCTGGCCGGCGGATTTCCCGATGAGCGGTCGGCGAACCCGATGGGGCTGGATATGGCGTCGACATCGGCAACGGCGGCAGCAGGGGAGCTGCCTTCGTTCGTGATGGAATGCGTCGGGATCAACCCGGTTCGGCTGGCGGGTGATTCGGCGATGCGGCAGAGGGAGCTGGACGCGATCGAGCAGGCGCTGCAGAGGGAGTCGGTAGTGGGCATCAAGCTTTATGCGGGGTACTATCACTATTACGTGCACGACGCTGTCTATGAGCCGGTATACGAGCTGGCGGCGCGGTATCGGCTGCCGATTGTGATCCATACTGGGGACACGTATTCCGATCGCGGGCTGCTCAAGTATTCCCATCCGCTGACCGTCGACGAACTGGCGGTGCGGCATCGGGAGCTGACTTTTGTGATCTGCCACTTGGGCGACCCTTGGGTGATGGACGGAGCGGAGGTTGTGTACAAGAATCCGAACGTTTTCGCGGACTTGTCCGGGGTGTTGGTCGGCGGGCGGGAGCATTTTGCACGACGGATGGGGGAGCCGCTGCTGATGGAGCACTTTCGCCGGCCGCTCGTGTACGCCGATTGTTATGACAAGATGCTCTACGGAAGCGATTGGCCGCTCACCCCGATTGGCGTTTATATCGACTTCGTGCGCAGGTTGGTGCCGGAAAAGTACCATGAGCAGGTGTTCTATCGCAATGCGTTGGAGGTGTTTCCCCGGGTACGCGCGCGGTTGGCGGGGATTTAATGACCAAACACCCAGATCGGACTAGTCCCGGCTTTGGATGACGAGCAGCAGCCCTTGGCTGACTTCGATGACGCCCGTCTCCGTTTCGAGTATGTTGCTGATCCCGACCGACTGGCCGATCGTGATTGTTGCGTTAATGAGCGGGTAACGGAACCCATGCAGTGTGATTCCGGTTACGGTTTCGGATAGGGGCAACAGTGAGATTTGCGGAAAATGAGGCCGGCGGTTGATTTCGCAACGATGGGAAACCAACCGGATTTCGTTGTGCTCGTCCACAATTTTGCACGGGACGCCGGCGGCCAGCGCTTTGCGCAGCAGATGAACGTTCGACAGCGAATGGTCGAAACGGCTGCCGAGCGCGCCGAGCAGAACGATCTCGTCGGGGTTTTGTTCCAGCGCCCAGTTCATCGCCAACTCCGTATCCGTCCAGTCTTTGTCGATGGGGTCGCATGGGATGAATTGTCCGCTGTTCGCGCGGATGTCCGCGAGTTCGGACGCCCCGACGGAGTCGAAATCGCCCATCGCCACATCGGGGCGAAACCCATGCGACACCAGGAACCACGCCCCACGATCGGCTCCGACCAGAATGTCGCTGCCATGAAGGGTATCGGTTTCTTCAAGCGCCCATTCCCCCAGGTCCCCCCCGCTAAAAATCAACACCCTCTGTGTTCGATCCTTGACGTTGCCGTCCATAGCCGCCCCCCGTTCTATGCGTCGAAAAATTCAAGTGCAAAAGTGCACGATAATTTTGGTCAAAATAGCATTTTTAAGATTCAAGCGCAATTATGCACCATATATGAGTCGTTTTTCTGGGAAACACCTTACAAGGTGCATTTTTGCACCAAAACGTGAAAAACGACTATTTTCTACATTGATGAAGCGCACTTTTGCACTACATTTTTCCTCATAGGTACTTAAACATCATATTAGTCCTCCGGGCGGCGATGTGGCAAGCCCGGCAACTTTTGTCGTCGGCGACGGCAACTTTCGGGAGGTGAAACTCGTTAAATAGGGGAGAGGAAAGGAGGCACAACATGCGTTGGATGATGATCATTATGTTGATAGCGTGGCTACCCGGGTGCGCGTGGAGCGCGTCAGAGGTGCTGCAGCAACCCGCCGAGGCCGGGCAAGCCTCACAACCAAGCTCGAATCCCAGTCCCGGCCAGAATCCGAACTCTAATGCCGCCAACTCAAGCCCAACTACGAACCCGACCAATCAACTGAATCCCAACAATCACCCGAATCCGGACACACCTGTGTCCAGCGATACGTCGACATCCCGACAGATTACCGCCGATGACGTACGGGCCAAAGCCGATACCATCGTCGCCGCTCTGCAAAAGAAAGACATGAAGACGATTGCTCAAGCGTCCGACCCCAAAGCCGGCATTCGTTTCTCCGCCTATGGCCACATTGACGTGAAGAAGGACATCACAATGCTTCCGACAGCCAAATTCGCGGATATTATGGGCGATAGCACAGAATACGATTGGGGCGTTTACGACGGCTCTGGGCAGCCGATTCACCTGACGTTCAAGGACTATTACAGCAAATTCATCTACGATCAAGACTTTGCCAAGGCGAAGGACGTCAGCGTCAACCAAATTATCGGCAAAAACACGCTCGTCAACAACCAGTTCGACGTATACCCGCGCGATCAGTTCATGACCGTCGAGTATCATTTCCCGGGCTTCGATCCGAAAGTCGAAGGCCACGACTGGCGCAGCTTGCGGCTCGTATTCGCTGTGAGCGGTACGAACGGCAATATCACCTTGCGCGCCATCATTCACGACCAATGGACGACTTAAGCGCCGGTCACTGAGGCGCCGTCCCGTTGTCCTCGCTTTGGC
>JAJFMO010000262.1 GCA_020697475.1 Paenibacillaceae bacterium
CCCTTCTTTGACAATCTGATATTTGCGCGCTTCGACTTTCTCGGAATTGTCGACCTTCAGCTCCTCGCCGAGCTTGGGAAACATGTCGTTGGAGATATAATATCCCGGATCTTCATAGTCCCGCTTCGATCCGAAGCTGATCAGATCAGTACGATATTTGGCGGCGAACACAACGCCGATGAAATCCGCGCGGGAGAACGGCTTGCCCTTGGTATCGTTATCAAACCAATATTGCCTGAACTCAGGCCCCAATTTCTCCAACAAATAACGAACCCAACCCAAATACGGATGGGCTCGAATGATCGAATGTTGAGGTTTCCTCGAAGCCAAATACAAATAAGTGAACAAGCCGAGAGGAGGTATAAGAATGACGCATAAGATCACAATGAATATCGTAAGCTCCATTATATGGCTCCTTTCGTTCCGAGGCCCCCGCAAAGCACCTGATCGAGCATCGAAGCGCAGCCTCAATTTATGGGGTTATTTTCGGCACTTGTCCTTTCTATTATAGCACAATCAAGTCGATTCGGGGATAAATAAAAAAGAGGTGACAGGCTATGTCGATCCTTCGCTTATGGCATCGCGTACGACGAAATTATTTGCTTTTGTTGGCGGACAGCTGTCTCGAAGAGAACTATAAACGTCAATTGCTGGAAAAAGCCCATTATCATGATGGGCTGTCCGGTTGATGGCAAAGCCGCAAAAATGAACAAGGAAGGGGAACTGTGTGCCCCTTCCTGTAATCATCAGCCGCAATGGACTACTTCTTGCCTCCGTTCGCTTCCATCTCGGCGGCAATGTCCTTGTTCGCCAAATCTTCAGCTTCGCGCAAAGCCGTATTGATATCGACCGTACCCGCCAGCGCTTTGTTGAATGCGGGGTTGACCTGCTTGCCCGCCAAATCGCTGTATCGGGAGAACGACGGCTCCGGGGTGGGCTTAAAGTTTACCATCGGCTTCAAGTTCACACCCTTCAACGCTTTCACGTCCTGCCCGAACTTCTCGCGCGTTTTCGGATCCTTTAAGCTGCCGAGCCTTCCGGATTTGCCCATCTCTATTTGCGCTTCGTCGGTCGTCAGCAACGAGATGACGTTGAACGCTTCTTCCTTGTGTTTCGTTGCCGACGTAATCATGAACATGCCGAGATCGGGGTAATAAGCCTTCCCCATCGCTTCCTTGAAGCTCGGCAGCGTGGCCATCCCCCAATTCAACTGCTTCCCTTGATTAAACAACGCATCGATCTCCCCGACCCGTGCCCCTTGGCTGACGATCATCGCTTTCGTCTGATCTCTTATGAAAGCGTCTTTCGCCACTTCCTTCGGATTGAATCCGGGAATGTCATATAACGGTTTCATCACTCCGTACAAGCGCTTCCATCCATCTGTCGCCAAAGTCGCCTTGTTCGTCTTCGGGTCTACGGTCGTCAAGGAGAGTTGCGCCCCAATCCGCAAAAATCCGCCGTCCAATCCCCAACCGGTGTATTGTACCCCGCCGACATTCTGTGTCAGCTTGCTGGCAATCTCAGGCAAATCCTCCCATGTCAGACCGTCTTTCGGATAGGGCACTGCGAATTTGTCAAACAAATCTTTGTTGTAATAGAGAGCGGAAAAATTAATAATCAACGGAATCGCCAGCGTTTGCCCTTGCGGACTGCGCATCTGGATCTGCGATATCGCCGCCGGGTCGAAACGAGAGAGATCCATTCGGTTTTTCTTGATCAAATCTGTCAAGTCAATTACGGCACTAAGATCGGAAAACACGATTTCCGAAGCTTGTGAACCGTAAATCATGTCAGGCAACGTGCCGTTGGCAACCAGTGTTTCCGGACTGTTGTCTTTCGACGTATGAATTAATTCCATCGTGATGTTCGGGTATTTCTTCTTCACAGGCTCGGAAACGATTTGAGCAAATTCTTCGTCGGTAATGTTGGCGCTGTGCTGATAAACGGTCAACTTCACCGGCTCCGTGCTCTTCACTGCGGAGTCTGCGGCGCCAGCACCGGTCTGGCTGCTATCGCCTGCCGAACCGCTGCATCCCGAAAGCGCTGCCACAACAGTGGCGGCTAACAAGACCGGCACCCATCTTGAAACTTTCTTCATTATCCATACTTCCCCCTTGTGATAGATATGAAAGCGTTTGAATGAATCATATCGCAAGTTTACACTTAAATTCAAGTATAAATTTATAAAACCCCGCCGCCGTTGAAGGCGACAGGGCTTTGAGAGGGAGAAACCTTAGTGAATGACCCGCTTGGCAAAGGCGTAATGGTTCTTCCACCAAGGGGCGTTTAAGCGCGAAATCGTAACGCCGGGCTTGCCGTAAGTGTGCAAGATCTTGCCGTTACCGATATAGATCGCTACATGGTGCACGGGAGAATAGAAGAAAACGAGATCTCCGGGTTTCAAGTTGCTCTTCCTGACATAAGTGCCGTAGTGGGACTGAGCCCGCGAAGTTCGCGGAAGATGGATCCCGTATTTGCCGTAAACGTATTGGACGAATGACGAGCAATCGAACGAGCGGGTATTGCCGGTTCTTGCTCCGTACTTATATGGACGATGCATGAAATTGTCGGCGAAATGAATGATGTTCCACGCCTTCGTGGTAGCCGACGTGGCTGCTTCGGCCTGCGTCGGAGCGATAAAGTGACTTCCGGTCAAAGCAATTGCGAAACAAAGCAGGGATTGAATAGCCAGTTTGCGAAACTTATTAAGTTTATTCATGTTGTACTCCTTTGTATTGGATTTGATGCAGCATCTCTTACAGCAATTAGTATATCAGACTATATATCTACTGGTATTTACCAACAAGCTGTGGAATCCGCAGTATTTCTGCAATGTATCCGTTTTCATGAGAAAACAATGAGAAATTGCATGCCGGTTTTCACTTGACATGCCGAACGATCATATACATAAGCATCATTGGCTTTCAATCAGGGGAAGGATGGACGATTATGCCTTGTGAAACATGGGTTTACCGCAATGTCGATGCGCGGGTGTTCTCCTGCCTGCGCCGCCAAGCCGTCAAGCAAGGGTTTCAAATTCCGTCGAGCGCGTCAGGCAAGTTCATGATGGGGATCGCCGGGATGAACCTGGTGTTCCAGTATCAATGGCTTGCCGAATCCTCCGTACTGAAGCTTACGTGCATACAGAAACCGCTGATTATCGGATGCGCTGCGGTCAAAGGCTATGCCGACCGGACGATCGCCGGTTGCGGCGGGCGGATTTAGCCCGGATTAGCACGGGTACAGCCCGGGTGAGAGCCGGGTGCTAACCGCGAGGCTTGAAGAACAGCGCTGCGAGGAAAGAGAAAATAATCGCTGCGGAGATGCCGGCGCTCGTCACTTCGAAGATACCGGTAATCATGCCGATCCACCCATGCATCTTCAGCTCGGCCAGAGCTCCGTGAACCAGCGCGTTGCCGAAGCTGGTAATCGGCACGGTAACGCCGGCGCCGGCGAATTTGATGAGCGGTTCATACCAGCCCAAGCCGTCGACGATCGCGCCGAGCACGACAAGAATGCTCATCGAGTGAGCGGGCGACAGCTTGAACACGTCGAACATCAGTTGCCCAAGGACGCATATGGCGCCGCCGATGACGAAAGCCCAGAGGAATATCATCGCTTCGTCACCCCGCTTTCAAGAGCCACCGCGTGGGCGATGCAGGGGATGCTCTCGCCTTGCTGGAACGAGAGCGGGGACAGCAACGCTCCGGTAGCGACGACGAGAATCCGGCGAAGCTCCCCCTCGCGCAGCTTCTTCAGCAAGTGCCCATAAGTAACGACGGCCGAGCAGCCGCAGCCGCTGCCCCCCGCTTGCACCGGCTGCTTCTCCAAGTCGTATACCATAAGACCGCAATCGGTGAATGTCGTCTCGCGGATCGGCACATTGTGCTTGTCGAACAGTTCTAACGCGATTTCATGGCCGACGCTGGCCAAGTCCCCGGTCACAATCATATCGTAATCGCCAGGCTGAAGCTGAAAATCGTGCAAATGCGCCTGAATCGTGCTGACCGCCGCCGGCGCCATCGCCGCCCCCATATTGAACGGATCCTTGATGCCCATGTCGACGACCCGACCGATCGTTGCCCGCACGACCATCGGTCCGTCGCCGTCCGGAGCAACAACGGCCGCCCCTGCGCCTGTGACGGTAAATTGCGCTGTAGGAGGCTTCTGCGAACCATACTCGGTCGGGTAGCGAAATTGCTTCTCCGCCGTGCAATTATGGCTGCAAGTCGCGCTCAGCACATATTTCGCCGAGCCGGAGTCGACCAGTTGGGCCGCAAGCGCCAAACTTTCCATCGATGTCGAGCAAGCCCCGAAGACGCCTAAATAGGGGATGGCGAGAGTCCGCGCAGCAAAGCTGTTGCTGATGATCTGATTCAGCAAATCTCCGCCGATATAGAAGTGGATGTGCTCCTTCGTCAGCTTAGCGTTCTCGATCGCAATGTTGGCCGCTTCCTCCAGCATCATCCGCTCCGCCTTCTCCCAGCTCTTCTGCTTCAACATCGCATCGCCGTGTACAATGTCGAAGCGATCCCCTAAAGGCCCCTCTCCTTCATCCGGGCCCACGACCGTTGCCTCCGCCCTGATTCGCGGGCGATTGACAAATTCCCAGCTTTGATGGCCTTTCAGCATATTACTTCACCCCCACGCCGAACAAGAAATGAATAATGGCGACGAAAAAAGCCGCCACTGTCCCGAAGACGATAACCGAGCCGGCCAGCTTAAACATGTTGCCACCGACTCCAAGCACCATCCCTTCGCTGCGATGCTCCAGTGCAGCCGAGCACATCGAATTGGCGAAGCCGGTGACTGGAACGGCCGAGCCGGCGCCCGCCCATTGAGAGATTTTGTCATAAACTCCCAAGCATGTCAGGATGACCGAGATCAGAATCAATATGGCGACGGTCGGATTGCCCGCCGTCTTCTCCGTGAAGTCGAACCAATGGATGAACATTTCCATCAACGCCTGGCCAATCAGGCAGATCAACCCGCCGATCATAAAGGCGCGCAAGCAATTGACCAACACTTTGCGCGGCGGCTCCTTTCGTTTGGCCACCTGCTGATATTCCTGCTGAGTCATCGTCAGCTTCTTGTTCTTGTTGTCGGCCATTCGTCGCCCCTCCTCGAAGTTCGCCTATCGTTTCAGCAACGGCGTCAATTCACCGATCGTCCGTTGCAACGTCTCCGCACAATCGCCGTACATCTGCTTCGTCTCCGGCGTTTCCACCGACAGTGAGAACATTTCTAAGTCGGCCTCGCATTTTTTCAACGTCGCCAGCAGCATCGCCTTGTTTTGCGGGGACGGCATTTTCAACATATCGTCGTAGACATCAATATAAAGCTCTCCGTAAGAGTCCACTTGCGCCAAGAAGATGTTGTTCTGCGGGATGCCCAGTTTGTTCAGCTCCTCATGCAGCCAACCGCGATTCAACCCGATCGAGGCCAGAGACTCGTCAATAATTTCACCATCCATAATCACCGCTTGTGGTGGTTGCTCAGGAGCCGTCTTAATTCCCAGGTGTTTTGGAGTCAGCGGTTGGTTCTCCTTTTTCAACAGCACGTTCAAGTCCCCGCTTGTTTCCAAAACGGCGAATTCCACGTCGGCCAGGTTAAACACGTCCTTGGTGCGAAGACGCTGCAACAGCTCGTCCGTGGAGAACCGCTCTTTCTTCAGATTGTCTTCCAATATTTTGCCTTCTTTGATAACGACAGCACTCTTGCCTTCGAATAGGTCCCTCAACGTCTTGCTCTTGAGTGTGATCCACTCGACGCATAGAGGTACGATAAACCATACGCTGAGAGCGGTGAGACCGAGAAAATAATGGGACTCCATGTCCGTAGATATAAACCCGGCCAATTCCCCAAGTGTAATCCCTGCGATATATTCGAAAAAGGTCAGCTGAGAAATTTGTTTTTTG
>JAJFMO010000263.1 GCA_020697475.1 Paenibacillaceae bacterium
CTGACCGAAGCCGGCTGTGCATCACCCGATGCGCCCCGCTCCAAAGCCCGCAGCTGCAGTTCGTAATCCACGCCGTTCTCCAACCCGTCGACCCTTGCAACCTTTCCGCGCTCCAAGTCAATTGTGCGCAGCCATTCCTGCTCCCCGCGCCGACGCATGTCGGCTTTGAATACCATTCCCGCAGCTTGCGCCTTGTCACCGTCGTACCGCCATTCCCACTCCACGAACTGTTCGCCTAGAGCCAGCCTTACTATGTTCAGATCGCTGCCTGCCGTGCCCGTTGTCGCTTGAAACAGCTCCGCATGCGTGCCAAAGCTCCATTTTTCACCATTCGTATTCCCCATATTTCTGCCTCTCCTCTCGTTATGTAAACCATCTACACTTACGCATCCGCTTCAAGCAAACAAGCTCAAATCGATCTTTACCACCACTTTGCGAATCGGCATCTCTTCGTTCACCGCGCAGCACGGCCGATGCACATCCGCAGGAAAAAACACGGCAAACATGCCGGGAGTCAGCACAATATCGCTTTCCACGTCTACGGCGCTGTACAGCGCTAAATCCGCCTCCTCCAGCTTATCCTCCGACACCACGCAAGCCTGCGACAGGCGGGAAACCCCAATGCGCTCCTCCCCCTCGATCAGCAATTGGATGTCGACAAACTTGCGATGCGATTCAGCGATTCGCTCGCCAGCCGGCTTCGTCTCCGCCTCTTGGACGAGCATAAACATCTCATCCCCCTCCAGCATGTACTTCCCCGACTTAGTCGCCGCCAGATTGTGCCCTCGCACATGCTCGATCGCTCGCTGCAAAACCGGCGCATAAGTCCCTTTCTCCCGTTCCCAATGACGCATGTTTCCGAGAATCATTTTCGACCACGCTCCTTCTATTGTTCATTATTATGGAACGATGTTTCGCCTATATTATAAAAAAATTTAAATTTTCCCTTCGATCGACTGTACCGCTTGTTGGAGTAAAGGGCTGTAGTCTTTAATATTCTGCTCGTCGAAGCGCAACGAAGGTCCGGAAATGCTGATCCCCGCCACCACTTGCCGGTTCTTGTCGCGGATCGGCATGCCGAGGCATTTGATTCCGTACTCATGCTCCATGTTATCGATGGAATAGCCGCGGGTGCGAATATCCTTCAGCTCCTCGCGCAGCTTCTGCGGGTTGTCGATCGTCTGATCCGTATACTTGACAAGCCCGCCGGTGATGACCGAATCCACGATCTCCTCCGGCAAAAAAGCGAGCATCGCTTTACCGATCCCGGTGCAATACAACGGCGCCTTGATGCCCAGCATCGAGCGGGTGGACAATTGATGTTTCGGGCTGCACGAATCCAGGTAAATCACTTCGCCCTCGCGCGGAACAGCCAGATAGGTCGTCTCATTCGTTTCGTTGGCCAGTTCCTGCATGTAGGGCAGGACGATTTTACGCAAATTGATGTTGCTGGAAATAATGTGGCTGAGCTCCAAAATTTTGAATCCGAGCCGATACTTCTCATTCTCCGGATTCCGTTCCAGAAACCCCGCCTTGACGAACGTATCCGCAATGTTGTGCACGTTGCTCTTGTACAGCCCCAGTTGCTCGCTAATCTCGGTGATCCCGAGCTCCGGCTTGCTGACAGAGAAGCAGCCGAGCACCTTGAGCGCTTTGTATAACGACTTGACTTTGACCTCTTCCGTCACTTCAACCAACCTTTGCTAAACAAATTAAACCCCACAAAGTGATGTAATACTTCGAAGCCGATTCAAGTACATTGCGGGGGCCCCAATACAGATTTGCCGAAATTATTAGAACAACGTTCTAAAAATTCCCTTTCATTATACTTCAACCGTCACAGCCTGACAACAGCCTTCACCGCAATCTTGCGGAAATCAATGCCCGGTACTTGCTCGATCGCCAACACGTCAGTCGTGATCTGCACCAACTCGCCGGGAAGCTGATGTTCAATCTCCTGCAGGCGAGCGACAGCGGCTTCAAAATCGGCCCGCGACGAGTTGACCGAGCCGATGACGCATTTGTTTCTCAACACCATTTCGCGGTTGAGCAAATCGCTTGGCGCCTCGATCACGCTGTGGCCGGGCGTCACCCCAAGCAGTGCCAACATGCCGTTCGGGTTCAGAATCGTCATCGCTTCGAGGACGAGAGGCGAGTGTCCGCTGCACTCCCAGATCCAGTCGATTCCGCGGCCCCATTCGGCGGCGGTCTCCGTGAGCCCTGAGGCGAATGGACCGTCCCCCTTGGCCCGCGTTTCGTCGGCGTAGTGGTAATGCCCTCCTGAGCGGCGAACGATGTCGGCGTTGACGCTGTCAGCCGCCGACTTGGACCAAACGTGGACATCGAGCCCCATCGTTCGGCAAGTGAGTGCGGCCAGCAGACCGAGCGGGCCGGAGCCGATGACGAGCGCGGTTTGCGGTCTCCAGATCAGCCGCTCCTGAATGACGGCCGCTTGACGGCATATTTTTTCCACGACGCTTTGCGGTTCGACCAGTACACCGTATGGCCTGCAAACAGCGGGCACCTTAACGACAAAGCGGGCGTTCTCCACCACGTATTCGCCCATGAACCCGTCCGCCTCGCGAATGCCCCGTTCCGTGTAGCGGCCGGTGCTGCAGAAATCTTGTTGACCTTCCTGGCAGTGGATACACTCAGGCAAACCGCACGGCCGCCGAACCAGCACCGTCGCCAAATCGCCGATCGCGAACCCCGATTGCGGACCCGCTTCCTCGATCACGCCGAGCAGCTCGTGCCCGATGATCATGTGCTCCGCCTGGGCGGGCATCACTCCGTAATGCTCGACGATAATTTCTTTGTCCGTGCCGTCCAGCCCAACTTCCAACACTTTAATCAACACGTCAGCCTCATCCTGCAAGCGAGGTTTCGGCACGTCGGCCAAGGCGATTTGTTTGTCGATTCCGCCGTTTATTTTTCTTAGCACGATGGCTTTCATTTGCGCTCACCTCAACCCGTTCATTTTTCCACGCAAAAAATGCACCGATTCCTTCAAGTCTTCGATCCCGTTCACGCCATCCTCGATGGAAATCCAGCCGTCGAAGCGGACGGAGCGCAGCTCGCGAAATATCGCGTCGTAATCGTTAAGCCCGCGGCCGATCACCCCATGTGCCAAGGCTGCGGAGTAGCCTTCCATCGTGTAGTTGCGCAATTCTTCAGGCGAGTGGCCTTCCTTCAAGTATCGGTCGCTTGCGTGCATCGTCAGTACCCGGTGCTTCACTTTGGCGAGCAGTTCGAGCGGGTCCTCGCCGGCAAGCAGTGTATTGGAAGGATCGTAGTTGACACCAAACCACGGTGAATCGATTCGATCGATGATGGCGAGAAACCGCACCGACGCTTGGGCAAACTCCGGGTACGTCCAGAATCCGTCTTTGTAATGGTTTTCCATCACCAGTTGGACGTTTCGCGCCGCCGCATAAGGCAACAGCTGATAGATGCAATCGACCGTCCAGCGGATGCCGTCTTCCAGCGCTAGACCGGGGCGGTTCTGTCCCGACAGTACGCGGCAGCTGCGAAACGCGGGCGGGCCGAGGAAGGTCATGACGTCGATCATGCGCTTCATCTTGCGCACTTCTTCCGCCCGGTAGGACGGGTCGGGATGGGTGAAGTCCGGCGACGAGCACATCATCGGGATAGCCAATTGCCGTGCGTCCGCATGGTCTTTGATCGATTGGAGGGTAATTTGGTCGGTCGCCTGCAGAAACCGCGGGTACATCTCAATGCCGTCCACTTTCAAGTCTGCTGCGATATCGATCCACTCGGAGAGCTTCATCGATCCGTCGGACAGCTGCTCCATGAACCCTTTTGGGAAAACAGCCAGCTTCATACGTTACCCCCAGGTTGCGCCGATTTCACTTGAGTGACCAAGTTTCGTAAAATTTGCAACAGTTCGGCTTTGTCCGTGCTGGGGCGAAAATGCTTCCGATCAATGACCAGCGGAGCGCCGACGACAACCAACGGAGCGCCCAGCCGGGGCATCTCGGCAGCTTGCTCTATGCTTAATCCCCCGACAGCTTGTACAGGGATGTTGACAGCGGCGACAACGTCGCGCAGATGATCGTATGGCGTACGCTCTGGATCTTCCCCCCGCTCGTCAAACCCGGTGTGAACGATGATGTAGTCCGCTCCGTTCGCTTCCAGCATCTTCGCACAGGCGACCTTGTCCGCTGCGGCCATAATATCGCCCATCACCTGGATGCCGTAATCTCGGGCGGCCCGGACTACAGCGCGGATCGTCGCCGGATGGGCGACTCCCATGACCACCACGTGCGTCGCTCCGGCCTTGGCCATCATCTCCGCTTCCAGGTAACCGCCGTCCATCGTCTTCAAATCGGCGACAATCGGGTGCAGCGGGAATGCCTTTCGCAGGGCTGCTACCGCATGCAGGCCTTCGCCCAGCAGGAGCGGCGTCCCGGCTTCGAGCCAATCGATTCCCGCTTCAACCGCAATTTCCGCCATCTCCAGCGCTTCCTTGATCGTCGTCACATCCAGCGATATTTGCACAATCGGTTGCATCTTCTGTTCACGTCCTTCCTCAAAGCGTTTCGCTTTTGGTGCATACTACGGCTTGAACTTATCACAACAACCGCTCTTCAACGCCTCTTCAACTGCAACACAGCTGTTCTTCAACCTCTTTCAACCGCTTTCATACTCTCCCTCGCACCTCTTTATCATCAATGGAGAATGACCCTATGTACAGTACCCTTCTACTATAAATTGACCGGAGACGCTTTGTAAATGTTTTTCAATCTTCCGATACCACCATTGTATGGTGGGCACGGCCGCAAATGGCGCAAGAAGTCGATGATGCTTAATAGTGGAAGGTTCGAGCGAGTTAGTTACGGTAACCAACATTGTGTCGCGAAATCCGCCTCAAACGCACGCAAAACAAAACGACCCTGCACGGGTCGTCATCATCAACTACATCAATCGCTTATTCTTCCTTCGATAGGAAGCATACAGTCGGCCGATTTTCCGATAAAACGTCTTGTCGCTCAGCCTGTTAAACAACCCGTGAGACGGATTGTGCAGGTTCACCTCGATGATCCAGATCCGCCCTTGCTTATCGACGGCCAAGTCGATGCCGCACTGAAACGAATAAAACGGATACCGCTCCGAATACGCCACTATTCGACTGCTCAACGCCAGCAACCGACGCATCGTATCCCGGATTCGTTTCGGACCGTAACCAAGCGACTTCGCGAGCGCATTTTCGATCGTCGTGGCATACCCGCCACCCCGGTTCACATTGGATACGATACTGCCCTTGCCGGCCACCTTGGCCAGCATGCCGGCGTAATGCCAGCGGCGCTCCCCGTCCCGCATCATCATGACGCGAATGTCGTAGGGGCGGCCACCGATCCGCGCGAGATCGATCGCTTTTTGAATAATGAAGGAAGCTTTCGGATTCGGCTTGATTTTACGATGCAAGTCGGCGGTCGAACTCGCGGAATGAACTTTGCCCTTCACTTTGACGAATCGGTATCCCCCGCCCGCCTTCCACGCTTTGATCACCCCTTTGCCGGTATGAACGGCAGTCGACTTAATGTATACCACCCCATAATTACGCAAAAAATGTTTCGCCGACTCCCGGGTGAACGAAGCCGTCGGTGGCAAAAACGGCCGAATCTCCGCATCCTTGGAGTAAAACCGATGGAGCATACCTTTCCCCAACAAGGCAAGTTTCGATCGCATGGTTCCCATCCTTTCCAACATCCTGCTTCAGCATATCGAGCCGAAACACGGTTGGGAACGGGCAAATCGCGGATTTTCCTACATTAGGGTCAGCTTGCAGTGTGATGTGATGGGGATTTTCTTTTTATTCGTACGATCCATATCGTGATTGCCTAAGACATGGTATTTGGGGCCGGCGAATTGCTGCCAAATG
>JAJFMO010000264.1 GCA_020697475.1 Paenibacillaceae bacterium
TAGATCCATCCTGCCGCTCCTTAAGGGAGAAGATTGCGACTGGCCGGAGGAAGTTTTTATCCAAATCACCGGGAAACGAATCAGCCGAGCGTTGCGAATGTCCCGCTGGAAATACAGTGTGATTGCCGTCGATTCGGAGAGTGAAGCAGGTGGCGGTTCAAGCAAATATGTCGAAGATTGTTTGTACGACTTGCTTGCGGATCCCCATGAGTTGAACAACGTGATCGGCCATGGCTCTATGCGGAACGTTGCCGATGACTTGCAGGGAAGATTGATCCGACGCATGGTGGAAGCCGGTGAGCAAGAGCCGGTCATCGAATCGGTGGCAACCAAAGCGGGGAGCGGAAGGCGCATCTCGATCGAAGAAGTGCGCGCGAACCCGGGCAAGCAAGAATGAGTTGAAGGGAGGAATAGGGAAATGTCAGGGAACGAGTCTGTGAACGAAGCATCGAATCGGCCAAACATATTATGGATTTCCATGGAAGATACGAGCCCACGGTTCGGGTGTTACGGCGATCCGGTCGCCCGAACACCGAATATTGATCGCTTGGCCGCCGAGGGCTGTATATTTAAGAACGCCTTTTCCACGGCCGGGGTTTGTTCACCGAGCCGCCGGGCGATTATTACCGGGATGTATCAGACGTCTGTCGGGTCACCGCACCATCGAACGAATTCCGGCAAAACTCTCATGGGTGAATATTACTCGCCTTACCAAGCGGTACTGCCTCCGTATGTCAAAGTGTTTTCCGAATATTTGCGGGGTGCCGGGTATTATTGCACGAACAATTCGAAGACGGATTACCAATTCGCTTCTCCCTTTACGGCGTGGGATGAAAACAGCGACGAAGCGCATTGGCGCCATCGCGACGAGGGTCAGCCTTTCTTTGCCGTATTCAATCCCAGATTTACGCATGAAAGCGGGATGTGGCCGGAGAAGGCGGCACCGAAGGTAACCGATCCCGGCGAGGTCGTCCTGCCGCCCTACATCCCGGATACACAGATTACCCGGGAAACGTTGGCGAGACATTACGATCAGATTATCGTATCCGACCGTTACATCGGAAATTTGCTGCGGGAGTTGGAAGAGGACGGCTTGGCCGACAACACGATCGTCTTCTTGTGGAGCGACCATGGCGAAGGGTTGCCGCGAGGCAAGCGCTGGTTGTACGACAGCGGCATTCGCATCCCGCTGATCGTTCGATGGCCGGGGCAGACGGTCCCGGGAAGCGTCACGGATCAGGTGGTCAATCTGGTCGACCTTGCTCCGACCGTATTGTCGTTATGCGGGATCACGGTTCCTTATCACATGCAAGGCCAAGTGTTCCTCGGTCCGGATAAACGGGAAAGAGAATATGCTTTTGCCGCGAGAGACCGGCACGACGAGATGCACGACATGGTGAGAGCCGTAAGGGACAAGCGCTACAAGTACATTCGCAACTACTATCCGGAATTGCCGTACTTGCTGCACAATCAATATCGCAACCGGCACCCGGTCATGCAGGAAATGTGGCGTCTTCATATAGAGGGGAAACTCACAGGCTCCGAAACGTGGATGTTTCGCGAGAATCGTCCCGCCGAAGAGTTGTATGATTGCGCGAACGATCCGTACGAGCTTCACAATGTGGCTGGCGATCCGGCTTACGGGGAGATACTGGAACGGTTGAGAAGGCAAATGGATGAATGGCGGCAAACCTATGGAGATCAAGGCGATATACCGGAACATGTGCTGAGTGTGATGATGTGGCCGGACAGGGTACAACCCGTAACGGCTCCGCCCTTGTTTATTCCTATCTGTAGTGCGAATCCAGGGATCGAACCCGCCCAGGAGGGAACGTTCAAAGAGCCGGCGATCATTCAACTTTATTGCGCCACGCAAGGGGCTTCTATGGCTTACACGACCGAACCGGGAGAGAATCCTGCATGGAAGCTGTATACGAAGCCGATTCGCCTGGATCCCGGAACGACGGTATTGCGAGCCAAGGCGGCTCGGATCGGCTTCAAAGCAAGCGCGGAGAGCTTGGCCAGATTTACTTTGGAGTGATCTGCTTTGGAGTGATCGAACAAATCCATTCATGGGGGATCCAAATATGAAGCCGAAAAATACGCTCAAATCCTTTTATACACTGTCATCTGTTATGCTCGTGGCCGTTCTGTTGATGGCAGGCTGCGCTTCCAAGGTGGAAACGGCAACTCAGGAGAAGCCGGGAAACACCGCCCCACCTGCAGCTGTCGCGCCGCCGGAACCGGTTGAATTGACATTCTATCCGCAGACTCTATGTACGCTGTCCGACGAAGAGTTTGCCTCCCGTTACAGCGGACCGGTCAAGAAGAAGTTCCCGAATATCACAATAAAAAAAGTCGATTGCATCAAAGGGAGCCTGACCGATTTGGCCGCGGGCGGCAATTTGCCGGACATCATGCTCGTTGGCGTGACGAATATGTTGAATTTTCTCGACGTGAACTTGCCGCTTGACCTGAATGCTCCGCTGAAAGAGGGCGGCATCGACCTGCAAAAAATCGATCCGAAAGTCGTCGGCTACGTCAGAAGCTTCGGGGAGCATAACGAAATGTTCGCCATGCCGATCTATTTGAATACGTTCGCGACATTTTATAATAAAAGCATCTTTGACAAGTTCGGTGTTGCCTACCCGAAAGACGGAATGACATGGCCCGACATGATCGATTTGGCGAAGAAGCTGTCGCGGACTGACAACGGGACGCAGTATTATGGCCTGCAGATGAGAAACACGAAACGGCTGCAAACCCAGATGGCGCTTGGTTTTGTCGATCCGAAGACGAGCAATTCACTGATTCAGTCAGCAGGCTGGAGAACGTTCTTCGAAACGTGGAAGCAGATGGACGACGTGCCGGGCAACCTTCCCAACGAGAAGGACTTCCTTGGCGGCGCATTGAACATGTTTGTCAAAGATCAAAATTTGGCCATGTTGGCGGACATCCAACTGAGCTCCGCATCGTTGGAATCGTTGAGCAAATCGGGTGGCGATTGGGACGTTATATCGTTCCCGGTATTCAAGGAAAAACCGAAGGTTGGGGTAGGGGTCGGCGCCGACGCGTTGATTGTGACGAAGGGAAGCAAGCATGTCAAGGAAGCGGTGAACGCGCTGTCCGTGTACTTGTCGAATGAAGTGCAGGACGACTGGACGAAGCAAGGGTTTCTTACAGTGCTGAACAATAACGAGATCAAGAAAAATTACATGCTGGAAAAACCGCTGTACAAAGGGAAAAACACGAAGGCGTTCTATTATAACGAAATCGCCGACGCCTACAGGGTGTCCCCGTACGACGACATCGCCAAGAAAGCGTACGACGCCGCTCTGAAAGAGTATATTTACGGCAAGATGGATCTCAACACCATGTTGCGCGAGACGGAAGAAAAGACGAATAAGTTGATTGAAGCCGAAATGCATTGAGGATGCGCCACGAAATTTGCGGAAGTTGTTTCGTAGCGCATCCAAGGATCAAGGGGGAGCAATATGAACCGTAAACAACCTAACATCGTCGTCATCGTGGCTGACGATCTTGGCTTTGGAGATTTGGGAATATACGGGAATCCGGATGTCAGAACGCCGCACCTGGATCAATTGGCCAAGGAGGGAGTGCGCCTGACCCAGCATTACAGCGCCTCCCCCATGTGTTCGCCGGCGCGGGCGGCTTTGTTGACCGGCAAGTACCCTCATCGAACCGGCGCCGTGGATGTCAGTACGTTAAGGGGGTACGACCGGATCGCCGAAACCGAGACGCTGCTGCCGCAATGGCTGAAGCAGGCCGGGTACGCCACGGGGATGGTCGGCAAATGGCACAACGGGCGGGACGAAGCCAAGTATCATCCGACTTCCCGGGGGTTTGACTCGTTCCTCGGTTTTTGCACCGGGGGCTGTGACTATTGGGATTGGCATCTCTATCGCAACGGGGAGCATGTTCCGGCGGACGGGCGTTATTTGACCGATGTGTTCTCACAGGAAGCGTGCGAATTTATCGATCGCAATCATGATAAGCCGTTTTTCCTCTACGTTGCCTATAATGCTCCGCACAAGCCGCTGCAAGCAGTGGCCGAAGATTTGGACGAATTTGTCGCAAGCGGCAAACATACCCCTGCGGTGAGCGCCGTGTACGCGATGATCAAGCGGATGGATCGGGGAATCGGCGACATTCTGGAAGCGTTGCGGGAGCATGGCGTCGAGGATGACACTTTTGTTCTCTTCACCAGCGACAACGGCCCCGACTTTGCCGGGGAGGGCGACAGCTCGACCCATCGCTTCAACGGTTTTTTTAACGGCAGCAAAGGGATGGTGCTGGAAGGAGGGATCCGGGTACCGGCAATCGTTCGTTGGCCCGGCAGAATTCCTACGAATAGTATTGGAGATGCCCGGATTCATTACACGGATTGGCTGCCGACCTTGCTCGAAGTGGCGGGCGGCGGACAGGGGGCGGACCCGGTGCCGGAAATCGACGGGCGAAGCGTCTTGAGCTCGCTCCTTCAAGGCGGAGAGGAGACTTCAGAACGCCCGCTGTTCTGGCAATGGAACCGGTTCGTTCCGTTGGCTCAATGCAACGCAGCGATGCGGGACGGAGAGTGGAAGCTGTATTACCCAAGCATTCCGGAAGCGGTGAAGTCATATAAGTTGGACGGAAAAATCGGCGGCGAGATCATGAAGAACCCCCATTTGTCCTACGAATTGGTGCGGGGGCCCATCGTCCGGGAATTGTCGCCGCCGCGAGCTCCGATGTTGTTCAATCTGAAAGAGGATCCCTATGAACAGAATGATGTGGCCGACACCAACCGTGAGCGAGTCGACTCGATGGCAGCTGAATTGGCGGAGTGGTTCCGCCGGGTGAGCGAGGAGAGCCGAGAAGCTCACCGGCTGACACTAGCTTAAAGTCCGACAGTGGACCGGATCAAATCATGATGGAGGCGAGAACCGATGCAAGCTGATCATCCTCTGAAAGTGAAGCTGTTGGCAGACGATTACGTGAAAATATACGAATCCCCGGACCCGGACAATGTATATACTTACAGCCCGGGAATCGCGGTTCTGGCGAGCGGGCGGCTCGTGGCTACGATGGATATGAGCGGACCGGGCATGGACAAAGTTGCAGGACCGAAGCAAGTCATCGAGCACGGCTCCTTATGGTTCGGCAAAGTATTCGTTTCCGACGACGGAGGGCGGACGTGGGCGCATAAGACGGACTTTCCGTTCATGCACGCGCGGCCTTTCGTGGCGGGCGGCCGACTGTATGTGCTCGGCCATTGCAACGAGCTGATGATCATCCGTTCCGACGACGATGGGGAGACGTGGAGCGAGCCCGCCATGCTGTCCGCCGGAGTGGGCGAAGTATGGCATCAGGCACCGTCCAATGTACATTACGCGAAGGGGAACGTGTACCTCGTGATGGAGAGAATTACGGTGCCGACGATCAAGGCCCACCCGGTCAGCGTCATGGCGCCGGTGATGATGCGGGCAGCCGAATCGTTCGACCTGACGCGACGGGAAAGCTGGACGTTCGCCTCCGAGCTCGTGTTTCGCGACGCCATTGACGAACGGGCGCTGGATTACTTCGGCGTTCCGTTCTTCCAGGCGGAGCGGGAAGCTTCCGTGTTGATCGCGCCGCCGCGCCGCAGAATGTCGCCGGTCGGCTGGCTGGAGACGAACGTCGTGCAATTCACCGACCCCGCCCACTATTTTCACGATCCCACCGGGCGGACGTTCCACCTGTGGATGCGGGCCAATACGGGCGGCACCGGGTTCGCATTGGTCGCCAAGGTGGTGGAGAACGAGGACGGCACGATGACGACGATGCTGGAGAAGGTGCCTTCCGGCCGTACAATCGCCTTCGTTCCTTGCCCCGGC
>JAJFMO010000265.1 GCA_020697475.1 Paenibacillaceae bacterium
ATACGGTTCGCAACTCCGACGCCCATTCGTGGGTCGAGGTGTATTTCGAAGGCTGGGGCTGGATTCCGTTCGAGCCGACCGCCGGATTTTCCTTGCCTGTTGTTGTGCCGGAGGACGAGGAACTGCCGGTGACGTTGATGACGCCGGTGGAAGAGACGGACAATCCGACCATTACTTGGGCGGCGACTGTTCGTACAGCTGGCTGGGTGCTGCTGGCGCTTCTGCTCGGGTTTGTCGCCTACATATGGCGGCGCAGCGGATTCAAAGGCGTCGGCTCGTGGTTCGGCCGCGGCCCGCTCACGGATAATCAACGCATCGTGATGGAATTCAACCGCTTCTTGCAGTTTTGCCGGCGCAAAGGATTCATCCGCCACGAGCACGAGACGGCGCGGGAGACGATCCAGCGCTGGACGAACAAGGGATATTGGCCGCGCGAGGATATGGCCGTTCTCCTTGATGTATTCGAGCGCGCCAAATACGGCAGCACACCGCTCAGCGACCAAGACCGCTCAAGAGCCGACGAATTGTTCAATAAGCTTCGCGGCCGCAAGCAATGACGCGAGCCTCCTGTTTATCATCACTTATGCCGCACCCCGAAATTCGGGGGCGGCATTTTTGCATAAAAAAGGGCAATTATGGTATGGTGTAAGGAGGATCATGAGAGGCTTAAGAGGTGAATGGGCTTGCTGAACAAGTTGCTTCCCGCGATGAAGCTGGATTCGATCTATCACCTGGATTTGGCAAGTCTGTGGGAGTCGGGCATCCGTGGAATTATTACCGATTTAGACAATACATTGGTGAGAGCGAACGACGAGTTGGCGACACCTCAACTGTTGGCTTGGCTGAAGACGGTGCATGAGGCGGGATTTCGCATCGTGATCGTGTCCAACAACCACCGTACCCGTGTGGAGAAATTTGCGGCGCCGCTGTCCATTCCTTTCATCTATCGGGCGAAGAAGCCCGCGACGTTCGCGTTTCGCAAGGCGCTTAAGCTTATGGACTTGACGTCGGAGCAAGCGATTGTCGTCGGGGATCAACTGCTGACCGACGTGTGGGGAGGCAATCGTCTGGGGCTCAAGACCGTTCATGTACAGCCGATTTCCCGGGAGTTTGAAGGATTAGCCACCCGGGTGAACCGCAGGCTGGAGAAAATCGCGCTGAGTTTGATGAAAGACAAGAAATCCTAATTTTATTCGGAATACAAAGGCTAGATTGGAAAATAAGGGAGGAGAAAATGACAGATTCATTAAGCGATCCACTTGGGACTTGTACCGGATGCGGCGTGGCCTTGCAATCGCGCGAACCGGAATTGCTGGGATACGTTCCCGTCGGCACGGCGGACGTCCGCCCGGTCGTCTGTCAGCGCTGCTACCGTATTCGCAACTATAACGAAACGTCGAGCATCACGATGGATCAGGAGCAATTTCGCCGGCTGTTGGGCTCGATCGCACACCGGCAGGCTCTGGTCGTGAACATCGTCGACATCTTCGATTTTGACGGCAGTCTGATTAACGGACTGCAACGGTATGTCGGGCAAAACACGATTGTGCTTGTCGTCAACAAGATCGACCTTCTGCCGAAAGTTAGCAACTGGAACAAAATTGTCAATTGGGTGCAGCGCCAGGCCAAGGAGCACGGGTTGCGTGTGGCGGAAATCGTGCTGTGCAGCGCGAAGAAGAATATCGGCTTCGACCGGGTCGTCCATGCGATCGCGGCACATCGCCAAGGGCGCGACATCTATGTCGTAGGCGCGACCAATGTCGGCAAGTCGACACTGATCAACCGGCTGATCCGCGATTTCAGCGATTTGCAATCGGAGCTGACAACATCGCAATATCCCGGCACCACGCTCGATTTGGTGAAGATCCCGCTGGACGACGGCAAGCAAATCATCGACACTCCGGGCATCGTCTATACGCATCGGCTGACGGAGATAGCGCCCAAGTCCGACTTAAAGAAATTGATCCCGGACCGGCCGCTGAAACCGATGGTGTATCAGCTGAATGACAAGCAGACGCTGTTCTTCGGCGGCTATGCTCGTTTTGACTTCGTGAGCGGCGCCAGACAGTCGTTCACATGCTATTTATCGCAAGCGATCCCGATCCACCGCACGAAGCTTGAACGAGCAGACGAATTGTACGAAGAGCATGCAGGTGAGATGCTTGCACCTCCGGTGAAGAGCGAGCTGGATGCTTTGCCGCATTGGGTGAAGCATCATTTTCACATTCCCAAAGGGGCGGACGACGATGTGCTGATTTCCGGCATCGGTTGGGTTCACATGAACGGGAAAGCAGGCGCGCACATTGTGGTGCATGCGCCCAAGGGGGTCAAAGTCGCGATGCGGCGGGCGCTGATTTAAGAGGTCAGGGCCAACCAAACACGTGAGTGAAATTATTGGGAAGACGCGCAGGTGGGGGATGGGCGATGAATAGCACGATTTCGATAGACAGCCACGTAACGATAGACAGCCATACGGTCATGTACGGGGTGTTCGGCGACCCGGTGGCGCATTCCAAATCCCCGATTATGCTTAACCGGGCTTTCCGCGAATGCGGACTGAACGCCGCCTATGCCGCGTTTCATATCAAGCCGGGGCAATTGAAGGAAGCAGTGCAAGGCGTGCGGGCACTCGGCTTCCGCGGGGTGAACGTGACGATTCCGCACAAGGAGGAGGTCATGCTCTACCTCGACGAGATTGATGCAGGAGCGCGCGAGATTGGCGCGGTCAACACGATCGTCAACGAGCAAGGCCGCTTGATCGGCTATAACACCGACGGCATCGGCTATGTGCGGTCGTTGCGGGAGGAGACCGGCCTGGAGTTGGCCGGACGACGCATTCTGTTCCTCGGCGCGGGCGGTGCGGCGCGAGGCGTTCTCTATGCGTTGGCGAAGCAAGGCCCGGCACGCATTACGATCGCCAACCGCACGTTGGAACGCGCGAGACAGCTCGCCTTGGACATGGGCAAGTACGCCGACACGTCGGCGGTCGGGCTGGACGAGCTGTCGGGTCTGGCGAGCATGGTGGGGGAGTGCGATCTTGTTGTCAACAACACCCCGGTTGGGATGTCTCCGAACGTGGACGGAACGCCTTTGCCCGCTTCGTTGATCCAGCCTCACATGGTGGTGAGCGACATCGTCTACACTCCGCTTCATACCCGTCTCCTGAGTGAGGCGGAAACGGCGGGGGCACGAATTCACAGCGGTCTCGGCATGTTCGTCTACCAGGGGGCATATGCTTTCGAGTATTGGACCGGCCAACCGGCGCCGATCGCTGCTATGCGCGATACAGTGATGCAGGCATTGGCGGTTCGATGATGCGGATGATGCGGACGGCGGTAATGGCGAAATGAGGGGTAGGAGCCTATGAAAATCGGGATTATGGGCGGAACGTTCGATCCGATTCATCTGGCGCACCTGATCGCGGGTGAGTGCGCCAGGGAAGGCGCGGCGCTCGACGAAGTCTGGTTCATGCCGACGAGCGTGCCTCCGCACAAGGAGCGGCCGGAAGGCGGCGCCGATGCTGGGGCGCGTTGGGAGATGCTATGCCTCGCGCTGAACGGCTACGACCGTTTTCGCCCAATCGATCTGGAGTTGACCCGCGGAGGCACCTCCTACAGTATCGATACTGTGACGGAGCTGCGAAAGCGTTACCCCGGCTACGAATTTTATTACATCATCGGCGGCGATATGGTGCAATATTTGCCCCATTGGCACCGCATCGACGAATTGCTCCTGCTGACCCGGTTCATTGGGCTGGAACGGCCGGGGACGAACATCGATTGGACGCAGTTGACTCCGGCTATGCGTGAAGCCGTCACGATGATTCCGATGCGGCAACTGGACATTTCCTCGACGGACATACGCGTTCGGCGCAAGGAGGGACAATCCGTCCGCTACTTGGTGCCGGAGGCGGTTCGCATATACATGGAGGAGGGGAAACTCTATGAATAATCGGGAAATCGCTGAAGCGGTGCGAGGGCGGATGCCTGAATCCCGCTGGCAACATACGCAAGGGGTAACGGATTCGGCAATCAAGCTGGCAGCTCAATATGGCGCCGACCTACACCAGGCTGAGCTCGCGGCGCTGCTGCACGATTGCTGCAAGTATTGGCCGGTCGAGGAGCAGGCTAAGCTGCTTAAGGAGCAGGGCATGCGCGGCGACGGAATGGATGAAGTGCTCGACTTCGACAAGGAGCTGTGGCATGCACCAGCCGGCGCTTTTGTCGCGTTTCGCGATTATGGTGTGTCCGACGGACGAGTTCTGGACGCAATCCGTTACCACACAACGGGCCGGCGCGATATGAGTCTGCTGGACAAGATCATCTGCCTGGCCGATTATATCGAACCCGGACGCAATTTTCCGGGTGTGAATATTATTCGCGAATTAGCCGAACATAGCTTGGAGAAGGCTTTGATCGCCGGTTTCGATTCGACGATTCGGGTGCTGCTGGAAAGAGGCAAGCGGATTTATCCGCTTACGGTGATGGCCCGAAACTCGTTTCTCCAAGCAATTGCACAATAATGGACAGGAGGCAGAACGGATGAGCTTAACCCCGGAACAAATCGTATCCGTCGTCACGAACGCGATGGATGACAAGAAGGGTATCAACATCCTGACTTTGGGGCTGCAAGGAATATCGTTGATTGCCGATTATTTCGTGATCTGCCACGGCAATTCCGAGGTGCAGGTGCAAGCAATAACGGATGAAGTGAGAAAGAAGCTTGAGGAGGGCGGTGTCAGGATCAAAGGAATCGAGGGACTTTCCACCGCCCGTTGGGTTCTGATCGATACGGGCGACGTGGTTGCTCATATTTTTCACCGCGACGATCGCGAGTTTTATAATATAGAGCGTCTGTGGTCGGATGCGAAAGCGGTGGAACGCGTATGAGCCTGCAGGCGGGGACGATTGTGCCGGCGGAGGTGGCTCGGGAAGTTCCGCCTAATGGGTATTTCCTGCGCTGCGACGAGCGGGAATTGCTCATGCCATACAGCGAAGCTGCGCGGAAGATGGAGATTGGCGAGCGAGTGGACGTGTTTATTTATCACGACAGCCAGGATCGCTTGGCCGCAACGATGAAGCAACCGCTGCTTACGTTCGGGGAGCTCGGGCTGCTTGAGGTGGTCGATGTCAATCAGCGGCTCGGCTGTTTCCTTGAGATTGGTCTGGGGCGAAACGTACTGTTGCCTATGAGCGAGCTGCCAGAGTCGCCGGAGTTGCGTCCGCATGTCGGGGATAAGGTGTTCGTTGTGCTTGAGAATGACAAGCAGGGCAGGATGATTGCCCGGACAGCCGGGGAGCAGGAATTGAGCGGCAAGACGTTCGCCGCACCGGCTTCTTGGAAGAACAACTGGGTCGAGGCTCGGGTGTACAAGGTTCTGCAGATGGGCGCGTTCGTCGTCTGTGACGGCGGAGTGGTCGGATTTGGCGTAATCGGGCTGATCCACCGCGACGAGCAGTCGCGTATTTTGCGGCTTGGCGAGCAGGTGCGGGTGCGTGTGACGTTCGTCCGCGAGGACGGTCGGGTGAACTTGTCTATGAAGGAGTTCAAGAAAGCGGGCCGAGTTCAGGATGCCGACCTCTTGTTGGAGTTTCTGAAGGAGCGGCCCAATGGGGCGATGCCGTACTCCGACGAGACGCCGGCCGACATTATATCCAAGCGGTTCGGGATGAGCAAGGCGGCGTTCAAGCGGGCGTTGGGCAAGCTGATGAAGGACGGATTGGTTGAGCAAAAAGGCAGCTGGACGCATCTGCGCGAAGTCGGCACGGGGAGCGGCAATGGCGGCAGCGATGTTAGCGTTGGCCATAGGGACGGCCTGCAAGACGACGCTGGCGAGGCTTTCGTACATGACAGGTGAA
>JAJFMO010000266.1 GCA_020697475.1 Paenibacillaceae bacterium
TGATTTTTTTGGCGATTAAATGCATCTCATCTCTCGTTTCCAATCTAACCCGGGTCCGCCAACGAAAGGTCTGTTCAGGTGCGAAAGCTTTTAAGTTCTCTACCCCATAGCCGCTGCTTCTGATCACAATTGTGTTTCCATCCGGATCTTGGACCTTAAGCTGATTTTCCTCTTCTAATTCGAAGGGGATATTCTCTTTGATCAGCTGACGTTTCAAGGCATTCATATTTTTGGTAATAAATCCTACTTTCATAGGTTTTTTGATAAGAGTACTAATGCACAAAATTCTTCCCGGCATCATCTCAACAATAGCGAAATCCTGGTTCATAATCGTAATGTAAAATCCAAATGCCTTATAATACCACTTTGCGGACCGCTGTAAATCACTGGAATACACCCCTTCGTAGGTTGTATGTGCAATGGTTTTGAACGGTTTTGTTCTCTCGGGATTTACGGGATGGATCATTTCTTTGTTCATTCCTTTCATTTTTGTATTTCTGGGCTTATCGGCAAGTTCCAGCTATTCTATAAGTTCGATTGCATGCTCCGGATGTTCTTGATTAAACTGTTCCACTGCCAATTTAACTTCCCTGACCGCTTCCGGATCAATCTTGGTCAAATACCAAGGTACGGATGCTTCATCATGAATAATTCGGATTTTTCGATAAATTTCATGACGCCACTCTGATGCTTTTGTAAAAAACGTATCGATATCAAAAACAAAAAAAGGAATCTGCAGCACAATTCGGTCTTTCCAATTCGGGCTATCCTTAAATTTGGGCCTTCCGTATATTTTGAGGACTCCCTCAGCGCGTTCTGTGGGGGGAATAAACACTTCTCGATGATCCGCTAAGTGCTCCATAGCTGCGGGCCCTATAGTGTCGGTCGGACTCCAATCACGCTTTATGATTTCAAATGGATGCTGAGGGTGTTCCAAACTATATTGATGCAATGTTTCTAAAAGAGATCCCATCCCTTCAGGATCAAGTTTTTGCAATACGTTATACCCCGGAATCACGATGCGCCGATGGTTGAAATTACTCTTTTTCACCCTTGCCAAAAACGAATCAATATCGCCTTCCCCTTGTTCTATGCTGGCATTGATCATTTCATATTGTTGTTTCCAATGATAGTCACCACCGTCAAACTTGAATTTCTTACGCGTCATCGTTTGCGGTTCCCATATATCCAGCATGTTGCCGTCGGGATCATATAGCTGAAACTGTCGCCCGCATCCGCCTCTGTCACTTATACCTTCAACCTTCTGTCCCTGCTCCAGCATTCTTTTATGCATCTCACTAAGATCATCGACAGCAACATTGATGATTGAATATAAAGTCGAAGGCCTGTCCCCCATGACTACATTTTTATGATAGTTTGTCGTCTGTCCTGGAATCAGTGATCGATAAAAGCAAATTTCTTCTCCATTCCTCGTCATCGGCCATCCTGAATCATTCAATGCCACACCGAGCAACTCCGAATACCATTTGCGTGTCGCCTCCGGATCGCTTGCCGGGAAAAATAGCGCAGATGGTTCGATTAATGCCGGAACATCGTCACGTAACGGCTGGGGTTCAGTATTCGCACGCTGACGCACCTGAAACTTGTTCCCTTGCGGATCGGTAAATACAAACATGGTTCCCTCATGATCCGAATACATCGACTCCAATGGGACGCCCGCCTTGGACAAGCGTTCATACAACGCTTCAATACAATCCGTGTCGAATCGAACGGCAAACATTTCATAAGGTTTACCCGGAATATATTCGTCCGTCATAAAATTACAGGTCGTCCCTTTTTCTTTTACTTTTTCCCTAAAAATACTACAACTTCGTGTCCCGTTTGAATTGAAATGCTCTTTATACCAGCCAGCCAATGCTGACGGATCATCCGCCGGAAGATAAAGACAAATAAATTTGCTAAGCGCAGATGTAGTGGTTTGCAACATTTTACTCATACTACTTTTCCTCCTCGTCGCTTTAAAACTCCATTGATTAAGTGGTTCCAAATAGTTAGATGCCATTCCATGTTGAAACCTGACAGTTTTCCGTAAAATATGAAACTTTTTTAGCAGGCTGTTAAAAAACAACATGTTCCGGACTGCTTTGCATAAGCTCCGTCTTGTTTTCCTTCGATCGGACGGTCGGGTATAATAACTAAGGTGAATGATAGCGAATAGGAGAGTGAGCGGACAAATGAAATATCGCAGACTGGGCAAAACCGGACTGAAAGTATCGATCGTCGGCGTCGGTACGTGGCAATTCGGCGGCGAATGGGGCCACGATTACAACGCTGCGGAAGTGGCGGCCATTTTGGACAAGGCGAAGGAGACGGGCATCAACCTGATCGACACGGCCGAATGTTACGGCGATCATCTGTCGGAGTCGCTGATCGGCCACTATTTGAAGGGGCAGAAGCGGGATGAATGGGTTGTCGCCACGAAGTTCGGGCATAAGTTTGCAGGCAACTTCGAGCGCGATTTGAAGTGGAGCGCCTCCGAGGTGCTGAAGCAATTGGACGATTCGCTGAAGGCACTCCAGACCGATTATGTCGATATTTATCAGTTTCATTCGGGGGCGGACGAGCTGTTCGATAACGAAGAGTTGTGGGCGGCGCTGAACAAGCAGGTGGAAGCGGGCAAAATCCGCCATCTCGGCACGTCGATCGGCAGCAACGATAATTTGCATCAGACGGATGCGTCGAGCAAGATCAACTCGCAAGTGATCCAAGTCGTGTACAATCGGCTGGATCGCAAGCCGGAGGAGCGGGTGTTTCCGTCGTGCGAGCGTCAAGACTTGGGCGTGTTGGCTCGAGTGCCGCTGGCGAGCGGTTATTTGAGCGGCAAGTATAAACCGGGCGCGGAATTCGCCGAGAACGACACACGGCACCGCCACAACAAGGACGCGACGTTCCGCAAACTGCAGCAAGTGGAGGACATTGCGCGCAACGAGGTGCCGCAAGGCACGAACATGGCGCAATGGGCGCTCGCCTGGTGCTTGAAGCATCCTGCGGTGACGGCGGTTATCCCCGGCTGCAAAAACCCGCAGCAAGTGGAGTCTAACGCGGCGGCAGCCGAGCTGGTAAGCGACAACCATCCGCAAGCTTGGAAGTAGCAGGTTCCGGCGCCGGTTGCTAGCGCTGGCGCTGATGGCTGTTGCTGGCACTGGATGCCGACCATTCAGGTGCATAAGTGCACTTGATTTCCGTTGAAGTCCGCCATCCGGCTGATCCAAGTGCAAAAGTGCACCTTATCCGGGGATGAACTTTCCATCCGACGATATAAGGTGCACTTTTGCTTTTTATCATGAAAATTCCGGGTTTTGAGCGGAATTTTCGTGCATTTTTAACCTTGATCGCTTTGGACTGCATTCCCTTTCACATCCGGCACGCCTAACGGCCACGAGCGCAGCTTAGAGCGTCCAAACCGCCAAATCGATCGGCTAACGGACACTGCGGCAGCTTACAAGCAAAAAATCGACGTTTCCATTGGATAGCGTCGCTCTAAGCTGCCACCGTGGCCGTTATAGTTGTATCGCAGCGATTTTTAACCCCTAAGCGTACGTGTTGGCCGTTAGCGAAGGAGGCAGACTTTTCCCGTCAAATTACCGTCCGAAGCGCCACCTCGATCATCTGGTTGAACGTCGATTGTCGCTCCTCAGATGTCGTTTGCTCGCCGGTTACGACATGATCGCTCACCGTCAGCAACGACAGCCCGCTCACCTTGTACTTCGCGGCCAACGTATATAAGACCGTCGTCTCCATCTCCACCGCCAGCACTCCATACTCGCCCAACTTCTTGATATGCGCCCCGTCGGAGTAAAACACATCGGAAGAGAACACATTGCCCACACGCACCGCCAAACCGAGCTCGGTGCCGACCTCATGCGCCTTCTTGATCAACCGAAAATCGCCGATCGGCGCAAAATCCACCCCGCCAAACACATGCTTGTTCATCGCCGAATCCGTGCACGCAGCTTGGGCAATCAGCACGTCGCGCAGGCGTATTTCCGGCTGAATCGCTCCACACGTGCCGACTCGCACCAGATTGACCGCCCCGTAATCGCAGATCAACTCATGAATATAAATCCCGGCCGAAGGCATCCCCATTCCGGTTCCCTGCACGGACACCCGCTGCCCGCGATACGTCCCGGTGAATCCGAGCATACCCCGCACCTCGTTGTAGCACACGACATTTTCCAAAAACGTTTCGGCAATAAATTTCGCCCTCAAAGGATCGCCCGGCAACAACACGGATTCGGCGATATCGCCTTTTTTGGCGGCTAGATGTATGCTCATTGAATGAACCTCCCGGCTTCAGTAAGGTAATTTTAGGAATTTTAGACACTGTTCTGCTATACTTTTCAATAATAAAGACTGTGACGGAAATCTCGGATATGTTATGTAAAAGGAGCGATTCCCATGACTTCTCCCTATTCCAAACTTGGCGAGTCCGGTTTCGAACGGATTTGCGTGATCGTGCTGGACAGCGTAGGCATCGGCGAGTTGCCCGATGCCGGCGCGTTTGGCGACGAGGGCAGCCATACGCTTGGCCACATTTGCGAGACCGTACCGACAATCAGCCTGCCTCAACTGCAACAGCTTGGGCTCGGCCAGATCGCGCCGCTTTCGCGGGTTGCGCCTAACGGGAATCCTGACGCTCACTATGGCAAAATGGCGGAAATCTCCAGCGGCAAAGACACGATGACCGGACATTGGGAACTGATGGGCTTGAAGACGGAAATTCCATTCAAAGTATTCCCCAACGGCTTCCCCAAGGATCTGCTCGACAAATTCAGCGAGGCGACCGGGCGCGGCATCCTCGGCAACGTTCCCGCTTCGGGAACGGCGATCATTGAGCAGTATGGCGCGGAGCAAATGCGCACGGGCGCCTGGATCGTCTATACGTCCGCCGACAGCGTCATTCAGATCGCCGCCCACGAAGACGTTATTCCGCTTGCCGAGCTGTATAAGGCATGCGAGCTAATGCGCGAATGGACGAGGCGCGAGCCTTATGCGATCGGCCGGGTGATCGCGCGGCCATACCGCGGCGAGCCCGGCCGCTACGAGCGCACCGCGAATCGCCACGATTACGCGCTCGCGCCGTCCGCGCCGACTGTGCTCGACCGCTTAAGTGGCGCAGGATGGGACGTGATTGCCGTCGGCAAGATCAACGATATTTTCAGCGGGCAAGGCGTGACTGAGACTTACCCGACGAAGAGCAACGCCCATGGTATTCAGACGACAATCGAGCAACTCGATCGCTCGTTCCATGGCCTCTTGTTCGTGAATCTTGTCGACTTTGACTCGTTGTACGGCCATCGCCGCGATCCGCAAGGGTATGCCGCTTGCCTCGAGCAATTCGACCAAAGTTTGCCGGAGTTGACCCGGCGTATCGGCGAACTCGACTTGCTCGTCATCACCGCCGACCACGGCAACGACCCGACATTCGCGGGAACCGACCATACGCGGGAATATGTGCCGATCCTCATCTATCACCCGAGTTTCGTCGGCAAGGGGCAATCGATCGGCGTCCGCTCCACTTACGCCGACTTAGCGGCCACGATCGCCGACAATTTCAAGGTGTCGGCGCCGGATCACGGCACGAGTTTCTTGCCGCAGCTTAACTAACTTCTAGCGATAAAAAGCCACCGTGGATGTGGCGTCCCTTCCCACATCCATCTGGAAAATGGGCAAAAGAGGGAAAAACTGCAAATATGCAGGTATTTCCACTGCTTTTCGGATAAATCATGGGAATACCTGGTCGAGTAGGTGGGGTCTCTCCATCGTGGATTGAACCCCGTCCCCTCACAGATCCGTACGTGCGCAATTCACGCATACGGCTCTTCACAACAATC
>JAJFMO010000267.1 GCA_020697475.1 Paenibacillaceae bacterium
GCGGTAAATGAAAAGTTTCAAGGCAAAGGAATCGGCACAAAACTTGTGGAAACCGCCTTGCTTTATGCCAAAAATGCACAAGCACAACGAATAAAGGTGGGAACCGGAAACTCCAGTCTGATGCCACTTAGGTTTTACCAGAAATGCGGGTTCAGAATACATGAAATTTGGAAAGACCATTTTACCAATAATTACATGGAAGAGATTTACGAGAACGGAATGCGATGCCGAGATATGGTCAGATTAACAATTGATTTGTGAGATAGCAAAATCGCGAAGAAAAACGGCAATATGCTGAATTCCCCGCCGGACTTGCACCTCTTATAATAAAACTATGAAGTATCATAATCAGGTGATTCGGGAGATGATCAAATGGCTGTCGGCGGTTTGGCAAGGGGATTGATTTCATCAGAAGAGAAGAAACGTTTCGACGAGCAAGGTTTCCTGATTGTCAAAGGGCTGTTGACGGACGATGAGCTTTCGGAGATCCGCGACCATTTCATGGAACTGCACACCGCATGTCCTATTGAAGGGTGGGCGTATCGGCCGGCTACCGCGGAGGAGTCGCAGGGGGATATCTTGAAGCAGTATCCGCGGATGATGTTTCCTTCCCGGGTGTCTGCAACCGCTTTTCGGTATATGCTTCACCCCAGAGTAATGGGTGTGTTGGCCGACATATTCGAGGAGGATCCGTTTGTCGCGCAGGATATGTTTTATTTCAAGCCGCCCGGCGCTAGGGGACAGGCGATGCACCAGGACAATTTCTTCCTGAGGGTGGAGCCGGGAACTTGCGTCGCAGCCTGGATGGCGATTGACGCAACCGACGAAGAGAACGGCTGTCTGTCGGTGGTGCCGAACACGAACGACTTGGAGCTCCAGTGCGCACATAAAACGGAACGAACCGACATATTCGCCTACCCGAGCGAGGTGGACATTCCTGAAGGTTTGGAACCGGTGCCCGTACGCATGGATGCTGGAGACATCTTGTTCTTCAACGGAAACTTGATCCACGGATCTTATCCGAATACGTCAACCGATCGCTTTCGCCGCTCGTTTATTTGCCACTATGCCGGGGAGTCTACCGCGAAGATCGGGCGCACCCGTCTGATTAAGTACGACGGCACCCCGACGGAAAGAGCCGTGAACAAGGATGCCGGCCCTTGCGGCGGTGAACCCGTGGATAAGGACGGATATTGATTTTTTATTCGAAAAATGGCGCCGTAACTCCACTCCTTACTAGGGTGCCGGCGTCTTTTTTTGTTTTTTGTACTCCGTGGGACTCATCCCGTAATGTTCGGTGAAACGGCTGGTGAAATAAAAAGGAGACTGAAACCCCACCTCGGCCGCGATTTCGGAAATGCTGAGCGTCGTAAAGTCAAGCAGCCTCATCGCTTGATTCAACCGCATGCCGGTCAACATCTCGACGATCGACCGGCCTGTCTGTTCTTTAAACAGATGGCTCAGCCGGGAAGGCGACAGATGGACACGTTGCGCTAATTCGGACAATGAATGAGTTTCGTTCAAATGGTCGGCAAGCCATGTGATAATCTGGTTAACTCGGGAATCGAGATGCTGCCTGTTCTCGTTCCCGATGCCAGACACTCGCAGCAACACTTCCTCCAGCCCGTTGAGCGCCAAATACACGTTTGTTTCCTGATGCCGGTATACCCGTTCGAAAGCAAGTCGAGTATCGCTCAACTCCATCTCATTCAACCGGGCATGGAACAACCTTGTTTGAGAATGCATGTCGAAGAGGCGCAGCATCTTGTCCCAGTGAGCCGGAGGCAAGAAGTGGCACCAATAGAACGTCCAAGTGAATCCTTCGGCTGTCGCGTAATCCTGCGGAAGCCCCGGCGGCACGATCACGACTTCCCCGGGACCGCAATCCCATACGGAACGCCCAAGACGAATCAATCCTCTGCCCTCGAGAGTCATAATAATCAACCAAGCCGTATCGCCGGCCGGGCGACTCATGTGGTAACCGTAGCTCCTGAGAAAATGTCCGGCAACAAGAATCGCTTGTTGTTTGCGGGGTGTATCGGGCGAGTTAAGCGCGCGCCTTTCGTTCATCGTCGTGTTCGCTCCTTGCGAAGGAATTGAGGTTCTTTGTTGTTTCTGCGCGAGTGATGCGATTTCCTGCTTCCGGCTGAATTCAGCAAGAAGACGAAGGTTTTCAGCCATATGGTGAATTTTGCGCAGACCTTCGCGGCGGTATAATGGATACGTTGTGAAATGAATGCGCTTTAATATCTCAAACGGGGGTTGCCTATGTTGAAAATCAGATTCATATCCGTATTTATTGTTGTCGTTCTCATCTTAACCGCTTGCGCTTCCGGCAGCGCCTCGTCAACAACCGGCGATCAACCGGCCAAATCGGCGGCTCAACCAGCTGCAGCCGCTCCCGCACCGAAGCAGCCGGTTACTTTGAAGGTAAGCTTTACCGCGGCATTGCAGGAAGTGTTCGAAACGTACATGGAACCGGCTTTGAAGAAGAAATATCCGAATATTACGTTGGAATACGTCAAGGGCAAGTATGAGGATATGATCGCAGCGGGCGACGTTCCCGACATCATTATGCCGAACGGCACCCTTTTTCAAGTGATGGACTTGAATTTGCAGACGGATTTGCGGGCGCTTGCCAAGAAGCATAACTACGATCTGTCGCGGATCGATCAAGGCTTGATCAAATCGATCCAGCAATACAGTCCGAACGGCGAACTGTATGCGCTTCCGGCCAGTAAAGGGGCGGTTGTTCTGCTTTACAATAAAGACATTTTTGACAAATTCGGGGTTCCGTATCCTAAAGGGCATATGCAATGGGACGAAGTCTACGATTTAACGAAAAAATTGACCCGTGCGGCGGACGGCGTCCAATATAAAGGATTTAATCCCGATGGAATCGGCACGTTTTCGACTCAGCTGCAGCTGAATTATTTTGATAAGAATAATAAAGCGACGTTTACGAAGGATGAAGGATGGAAGAAAGCGGCCGACATGTGGCTGAAATTCCGCACGCTTCCCGGCAACGAACCGAATAAAGGCGGTCGCGACAGCTTCACGAAAGATAAGGATACGGCGATGATCGTCACGCAAGTTTCTTTCCTGATCCGCCAACCGGTGGCCGGCTTGAATTACGATATGGTAGAGAGCCCGACGTTCGAGAATAACTTGCGCACCAACGGTCTGGGCACGATGTTCGTGATCACTTCGACGAGCAAGCATCAGGACGATGCGTTCGATGTCATTCAGCTGTATCATTCCGACGAGGTTCAGACGGCGATTATGCGGGACGCCGGCTTGTTTACCGAATTGAACAATGCCGATATTCAAAAACAGTTCGGGGCGAACAAACCGGAGCTGAAGAGCCTGAACATGCAAGCCAATTTCAAGGTGGATCAGGCGATCAAGATCGTCAGCCGGTATGAAGGGGAAGGCACCAAAGCTATAACAAATGCGCTTAACGCTGCGGCCAAAGGACAGTCGGATGTCAATACGGCTTTGAGACAAGCGGAGGAGGCGTTGAACGCTCGGATGAGCGAGTTGCTTGGCGGCGGCAAGTAAAAGGCGATGAATGCAGGCGTCTTCCCCGACATAGTAGTAACCATCGGTGTTTGTGCGGTGATGAGAGAGGGGGAGGCGCGTGATCCGTTGGGCAAGGGCGAAAGTGGCGAGCGTGATTCGGTCGGCGACCGGATTGCAGGAAGTGGCGCTTAGGATGGAGTCCGGAGAGTCGGCGAGGGGGATTCATTATACCGATTCGCTGGCTCCGCTCGCGGAAGGGGACGAGGTGATCGTCAATTCGACGGCGGTGGAGCTTAAGCTCGGGACGGGCGGGGTGCATTTTGTTTACGGGTTGGTCGACGGGGCAGGCGTTGTCGATCAAGGGAAAGGGTATAATTTTGATGAAAATGTCTCCCAAGGCCATCTGATGAAGCTGCGCTATACGCCGCTTCAGCGGGCGGCCTTGTCGGCTGAGGAGGAGGCGAGTCCGTTCCATCGTCTGTTCCTTGGGCAGCCGACGCTCGCAGGGATGCCGGTGCTGATCGGCGACGTGCATAGCATGCTGCCCGTTGCCGTCGCTTGGCTACGGCACGTGGAGAAGGCGCAGACGGTCGTTCCGCTGCGCCTTGCCTATATCATGAGCGACGGCGGCGCGCTGCCGCTCGCGTTCAGCCGCCATGCCGCCGAGCTTAAGCGCCGCGGCAAGTTGCAAGGGACGGTCACGTACGGGCACGCCTACGGCGGCGACCTCGAGACCGTCAACAAGTTCACGGCACTGCTGGCCGCGCGCCACGCGCTTCACGCCGACATCGCGATCGCTGCGATGGGGCCGGGCATCGCCGGCACCGGCACCCCGCTCGGCCACAGCGGCATCGAAGTCGGCGAGCTTGTCAACGCCGTCGCCGCGCTAGGCGGCGCGCCGGTCGTGATGCCGCGCGTCAGCTTTGCCGAGAAGCGCGAGCGCCATCGCGGCGTCAGCCACCACACGCTGGGTGCGCTTGCGACAGCTGCCTTCGCGAAGGCGCAGCTGCCGCTCCCGGCGGAGCTGGCGCCCGACGCCCGCGCGCTCATCGAGCGGCAGCTGCGCCAATACGGCATCGCGGCGAAGCACGAGGTGCTTTGGCAGAGCGAACCAACGCTCACCGAAGTGGCGGAATGTATGGAAGGCGAGCCGTTCCCGATTACCACGATGGGAAGAAGCTTTCGCGATGATCCGTGCTTCTTCCAAGCGGTTTGCGTCGCTGCCCAAGCAGCCTGGAACGCCCTCCGGCATAGTTCGGTTTGAAAGAAGCCAAATATTGCCTCAGCTCCAATTTGTCATTCTCCTCAAGCCTCAGCATATTGCGCAAGTGATGGCGAACCTCCCACGCTTTTCCGACCAAACAAAGCTGCTTCGACGCGATATAACTTTTCATGAAAATCCCCCTCCACTGTTTTCAAAATGGAATGTGCTATACTAGAAGGGTATGAACTCGCCTGTCGGGATATGCTGTTTAGCTGCTATTTTCATAGAGATTCAGGGAGGAAGAGACGATTTGTCTGAGGAATTCAAGGAAATTACGATAAAGAGCGAGCCGATTTTCAAAGGAAAAGTCATCTCGCTGCAAGTGGATGAAGTTCGGCTGCCAAATGGCAAAACCGCAACGCGAGAAATCGTCCGCCATCCCGGAGCAGTGTCCGTGCTGGCGCTGACGGAGGATCGCATGCTCGTTGTTGAGCAATTTCGCAAGCCGATCGAGCGCAATCAGCTGGAAATTCCGGCGGGGAAGCTGGAGCCTGGCGAAGACCCGCTGGAAGCGGCCAAGCGCGAGCTCCAAGAGGAGACGGGGTATTCATGCGGGACGATTCGGCTGATCAGTTCTTTTTATACGGCGCCGGGGTTTGCCGATGAAATCATGCATTTGTACGCGACGGAGCAGTTAACCAAGGGAGAAATGAACCCGGACGAGGACGAGTTTATTTCTTGCCGGGCGCTGACTTATGAGGAAGCGTGCGAAGGAATGCGCAGCGGCGCGATTCAAGATGCCAAGACGATTGCTGCCGTGTATGCGTGGCAGTCGTATCGGTTGACCGGGAGCTTCTTGCCATGACATGCGGTTCAGGGGAGTCCGGCGGCAGCGAGGAACTTAAGTCCGTCTATGTGGATTTGCACATTCATATCGGGCGCACGGAGAAAGGCAATCCGGTTAAAATCAGCGCTGCTTCCAACTTAACTTTTTACAACATTGCGAAAGAAGCGTCGGAGCGCAAAGGAATCGAAGCGATCGGCATTATCGATTGTCATTCCCCTGTGGTGCAGGAGGAAATCATGCATTACTTGCACGACGGGCAAATGGACGAGCTGGCCGGCG
>JAJFMO010000268.1 GCA_020697475.1 Paenibacillaceae bacterium
CAGATCCAATCCCTTCATCGCGTGGCGAATGCCGAAGCGTACAGCCTCCCAATACATGAAGTTATTGATATAAAACCGATTATACTCTACCGCAGCGGATCCATACGGATAATACAGCATGCCGTCGCCTGGGCTGAGCAGAAGCAGCATGCCGCCGATCACTCGACCCGTCCTGCTGTCCAACACGCTAAGCAGGTGTGCCGCCCCGGGCAGACACTCGAAGAACCGGCGAAAAAAAGCGATTCCCGGAGCCGGCGAACCAAGCTGCTTCATCCGCTCCACGTACACTTCGTAAAACGCCGGCAGATGCGTAGGATCTAACGAAACGTCAAACTGGCCGCTCTTGTAGGCTTTTCGTACATGGTTGCGATTGCTGCCGGTGGATAAGGCCAGTACCTTCTCCTCATCAGGGTCAAGCGGCAGAGTGAACGTGTAATTCTCGCCATTGGCCACCCATCCGTCCCCATCAGGCACACGCCGCTCCGTACCCTTAAACCGCAACTCCACGTAGCCAAGACCCAACTCCCGCTGCATCTTCGTCAATGAATCGATGGCAAACCGGTGCACCTCATCGCTATCGGCGAGGATGTCCACAAAATTCACAAAAGGCAGCGACACCGCCGCCTTGCGCAACGCCAAATTCCGGCCCTCGATCAGCGGCACGATCGCGCGGATGCGCCTTTTCTCATCCATTACCGCATGGTAACGGCATCGATAGCCGAACGAGTCCAGCAATATTTGCCGAAACCCTGATGTATGATATACCGTACCCGACCGGGCTGCGAAGTCGTCCCACGCTTTCTGCATGGAATCAGTATATGCGGTCCAACTGAACATTTTGTCCCAACTTATCCTTTCAACCAGCAAATCACGCCGATCATAATCGCGAAGCTGCCCGCCCACTTCAACATGCTGATCTGTTCATGAAAAACCAGGATCGCCACAAGAAGCAAGAAGATGTATTGAACACTCGAAACGAAGGTGACATAACTCAAATCAAAGACGGATAAACAATAAACCCAGAGAACACCGGCCAAAGCATATACGACGAATCCGGCCAGGATCATGGGGGAACTTATGTAAGCCATCACGATAGCAGGCAGCGAGCCTTCAAAATTGATCGTCCGCCCCCCGAGCTTGAGGATCGTGCTGCCCGCCACAGCCATCAGAACGCTGGCGATGAGAATCAGGAATTTGATGACAATCGCTCCTTGTCCAATTTTTTCTCCAACTCTTCGAGACGCAGCTTGGTAATTCCCAACTCCTGCGTGAGCGATTTGTTCTGCATCCGCAGGCCGGAGAGGCTGACGCTCATATGCAGCAGCAATAAATAGGCGCAGACGAGTAGAACGGCGAAGAAAGCCGAGGGCGCGTAGTCGACGCCGAAGATCGAAGAAAGCTTGTCGATCAGCCCGTGAAACGCGGAGATGGCCAGGGTGAAGAACCCGATCAGAAACCAAACGAGGGAATATTTCTCTCGCATGCGACGTGCCTTGACGATGAAAAACACGGAGATGATCAGCATCAAGCTGAACAGAACTCCTAAGATTTGAAAATATTGCATGATCCACCCTCCACTTAAAGTGCGGCTATCTTGCCCGGATGTAAGAAAAGAAGATGGAAATAATAACTTTGGCCATATAATACGGACTCTTGATCGGCGTGATGGAAGAATGGCCGTGCTCGCGCTCTTTCATCTCTACTCCGACTTCGCAGATGGACAACCCGTATTTGTTTAACAGAATAATGGCATCAGGCTCCGGATAATCTTCGGGATACAGCCGGCTAAGCAGGTCGATCGCCTTGCGATTGTAAATGCGAAACCCTGACGTACCGTCGGTGACAGGGGTGCGAATCAGCAGGCGGAACAAATAGTAAAACACTTTGATTCCCAGCCGCCGAGACCGCGTCGTACGAAACGAAGATACGTCAAGAAACCTGGATCCGATCACCATATCGCTGCCGGTTTTTCGAATCGCGTCATACAGTTTTCTGGCTTCGCCCGGGGGATGCTGTCCATCGCCGTCGATCTGGATGACGTAATCGTAATCGTTGGCGTGAGCATATTTGAAGCCGGTTTGCACCGCGCCGCCGATCCCCAGATTGCAGCACAAATCAACGACCAACACATCGCCGTCCGTATTGCGGGCCATCTCGGACGTACGGTCGCGGGAACAGTCGTTGACGACCAGAACGTCGCATTCGGGCAAATATTGCCGGATATCCCGGATGACCTTCATAATACTCTGTTGCTCGTTATAAGCAGGAATTACTGCGAGTGTCCGCTCTTTATCCATAACCGTTTCTCCGCATAATTAATGAGATTCCGCAAAGCCGGGCGCAGCAACCGATCCATACCGTATCCGATGGCAATATAGATGAACGGCAGACCGGGCGCCTTGTATCGATACAGTCCGTCAATAAAGAAAACGATACAAAAGATAAAAACGGTGAAGATGTTCAGCCACACGATCGAAGATTGGCGGAAAACCCGATTCCATATTGCAAAGAGCGTCCCCATAAAGAAAAAGAAAGTCGGCAGCAGATGATGGAAAAATAACCGGATTCCTTCCCATGTGTGCAAGTTCGTAAGCCACACCCAGGGTCCGATGAATGCGATCGCTCTTTTAAGATAAATTACCGCAATATCGGCCCAGTTATTTATTATAAAGCTAAGAATAAGGCTGTTCAATATATTTATCTCATAGTTCGGGCGGAAAGGATGGTCGAAAGCGTTCGGGGTATCGTAAATCCAGCCGTTGGCGTAGATATTGTACAGCACCTTCTTGGCATTGAACTGCATGGAAGCGATCAACGGGTCGAGGGAGTTGCCCGACAGCAAATAAACGAACGCTCCGATGCCCGCAGCCAGTACCGCCACGAGTCCCCAAACATAGATGCGCCAAAATTTTACCCAAAAAGCCTTTGGCATACATATCAGCAAATATACCACAATAAAGAAACCGGTAACGATACCCATCGGTCGAAAAACGAGCAAATAGATGAATGACAAGACGAACAGAACTTTATAGCGCCGCTTCGGCGTTTGTTTGCTCTTGAGGAGAAAGTACACGCAAACAAGAAGCAAGCTGATGAACAGGCTGTCGGATAACAAATACACAGACCACAATGTGATTTTCCACGAGTAGGCGTAGGAGTAGCAAGCGATGACCGCCGTCGTGCGGTTGAACAGCATGCTGGCGATCTTGTACACGAAGAACAGCGACAATCCGGCGATAATTCCTTGAACCAGCAAAATTCGTTCCGGTGTCTTGAAGATGGCGAGCAGCAACGTAAGCAACAGATTGTAACCGATGTACAAAATGTCGTTCATATCTTTACCGATTTGAAAATGTTCAAGCATCGAGCGGGCGTAGTTCAAATACCATTGCGTATCCAACGAATTCGGGTACGGCTGCCCGATGGCCGGCAAATAGTAAAAGTACTGAACCCTCGTCTTTACGGAAATGAACAGCAGAGGAAATAAATAAACGTAATCGTTATTCAAATATTTTGCGTAAATGCGGAGAAGCAAATCTTTGTATTGCGGATAGTTCCGGCTAACTTTCGCAAGGTATTGGCGGGAAAGTTGCAGCACGCGCGTTCACACCGTTTCATCATGAAGGTAACAAAATAGTTCTTGAGTCACCTTATTCCACACGAAAACAAAAACTCCTTTTTTTCAAACGTATTATTTGATAGCAGAATTGGCAATTTGTCGAAATTGCTCGTTAATACGGGAATCGCACAGTCCTCCGTGGTAGAAAATGGCTTTGTCGATGTCGAATTTTGCGAACTTCTTCAGCGATTCGAGTGCGGTCGGCATGTCCGGCGTCGCTTGCGGGTTCGGGCCTTGCACAGTTCCGTCCTGCGCGACGGCGGCGTCCCCGACGATCAGCGTCTTGCTTGAACGGTGGTAGAGGCTGATATGGCCAGGTGTATGTCCCGGGGTGAAAATAACGTCGATTCCGCCGAACAGCGGGAGAACATCGCCATCGGCGACGGTGTGAGTCACTTTGGCGGTCGGCGGGTGGAGCAGCACCGCTTCCATCCGGCGGCGGGCATCTTCGGGCAACTGGGCCGTCATGCGGGCGACCCGTTCGGGAGTCATCTTAATTGAGGGCTTTTCGCCCTGTATGTACGGTTGCTCTACGGTGTGTGCATAGATGTCTAGCGGTCGGTCGGTGGCTTGGATGATGTCTTGAATGCTGCCGATATGATCGATGTCGGAATGGGTAAGAATCACCGCCGTCAGATTGGCGAACGGCACGCCTGCTTTGGCGAACTCCGCTTGAAAAGCTTTCAGTAGCCCGGGAGTCCCGGTGTCCACGAGTACGGCGCTGTGCCCGTCGTGCAGCAGTGTCGGGTGAATTTGACTGGTTCTGCCCATCACGCTCATTTCCAATTCCAGCATGACGATTCCTTCGGCAATGTTCATAGTTACTCCGCAAGCCTGAATGAGGATTACGGAGGTCACCTCCTCAATGGGTTTTGGTTACAGGAATGGCATGGTAGTATTCTTCCAGCGTGATGCCTTTATCCGCGATGGCTTTGGAGATGTCCGTTCCGACATAGCGAATGTGCCATGGCTCGTACTGGTAGCCGGTGATCGCTTCCTTGCCCTTCGGATAGCGCAGAATAAATCCATACTCCGCCGCATGTTTGGCCAGCCAGTTCGCTTCTTTCGTCCCGGCGAAGCAGTCTTCGATCGCGCATTTGCCGTCGCTTCCAGCCACATCGATCGCCAGTCCCGTCTCATGTTCGCTGTGGCCTGGTACGGCGCTGTACGTCATCGCCTTCTCCTTGCCGTCTTTCTTCACGTAGTTATTGAATACGGACGTCTGCGTGGCGTAGGACCGGTAGGCAGACACTCCGGCGAGGTTCACCCCGTCTTTCTTCGCGCCGGCGAACAGTTTCGCCAGAGCCTCCGCTGCGACTTTGCGCATCATCCGTTTCTCGATCTTTTCTTTGTATGTGAAAGGAACATCCGGATACACGAGATCGTCCGGTTTGTACGTCTGGGGCAGCATAAACTGCTTGTTCACAAGCACGGCGACGCTGTCGGGATGTGCGACGACGTGTTCCGCGTTGTCGTTCACGGCGTATTCGTTGTCAGGCGTAGATGTGTTGCTGTTGTTGCTGGCGCCGCTCTTGTCGGGAGCTTGAGCCGAAGGTGTTATGGGAGACGACGGATGGGAAGATGGCTGCGATGGGCTTGAACCGGAAGCGGGTGGCGGATCTGATGGTGTCTTATCCTGGTTCGCACCCGTCGGATGATCTGTCGAGCCGGCGATGTTCGCTGGCGAATCTTGGCCTCCTGCGGACGGCTTGTCGCCGCATCCGGCGGCAGTCGCGGCCATTAGGCATAAGCCGACGATGAGCGGCAATGTTGCGGTAAGACGCATGAGATGTAGTCCTCCTAAGCTGCAGTACAGTTATCATAGCAGAAAAAAGCCCCTGCGGACAATGCGCAGGGAGCCTTAAGTATCGCCAAGCGCGACGGAGATTTGCCGTAAAGTCGAGGAAATCCACTCGATATAAGATTGGCCCGGCGGCGCGGTTTCCGTGACTTCGATCACCGGGATGTCGTGCTGCTGTGCCAATTGGGTTAATGTGGCGACGATCGGGCTGTCGGTTTGCTTGTTTTTGACGAAGAGCTTAACTCGCTTTAGCTTCAGGTCGTCCAATGTTTGCGCCAAGTCGGCCGGCGCCGGATCGGTTTCGTCTTCCAGAGCTTTGGCGAAGGCGGGATTATGGATGCGAAAATTTAACGCCTGCAGCATGTA
>JAJFMO010000269.1 GCA_020697475.1 Paenibacillaceae bacterium
CTGCGGTGAAGCTGTTGTCTGTCAAAGCGTTCCCGTTTTGGGCAAAATAGTCCTCCGTTTGCTCGCCTGCGGCCCACTTCGTTACCGTAACGGCACTCCCTGTTCCGTCAAACTGCGCCGTCACCGTATCGCTGCCGTTGGTCCACTCTGTAGGCACATCGGCCGTAATCGCAGGATTGATCGAATCGACAATAATCGTAAAAGATTGAACGGCGGATTGGTTGACGCCACCATTCGCCGTACCCCCGTTATCGCTTAACGAGACGGCCACCGTTGCGGTTCCGCTGACATTATCTGCGGCTGTAAACGTCAAAGTACCGTCCGAAGCGACGGCAGGCTGAACTGAAAACAAATCGTTGCGATCATTGGTGACATTAAACACAAGGGTCTGCCCCGACTCATCGGCCGGTCCGGCGGATATGTGGGTGGCCCAAGCCGGTTCGCTGACCGGTTGACCTGCCTCAGCCTTGTTCACTGTCAGATCGTTGCCCTTATTAAAGGAAGGTACGTCGTTGACCGGACTGATGGCGGCCGAAACGGTTGCGACTGCGGAATCGACCTTGCCGTCATTTACTTTGAAGGTAAAGCTGTCGTTCCCGTTCGCATCCGCACTCGGCACATATGTAAACTGGCCGGCAGGACTAACAGTTACCGATCCCTTAAGCGGCGGAGTGACCAAACTGTAGACTAAGCCATCCCCATCCGCATCGCTGCCGGATAACGTTCCGAGCAACGGTTGGTCTTCCAGCCCCGTTACGGAAAGCGAATTCGCCACGGGAGGCGTATTCGTGAAGACTACGTTTGTTTCCCCGTAAGCTCCTCCGACCGCTTGGGCTTTTACCTTAGCCGTACCTATCACTGCGGATGTCAGCGTTGCCTTCGCCGCCCCACTCGCGTCCGATACGGCCGTTTGCGTAATCGTGCCGAGTGTCGTCGTGAACGTCACCGTTTGCCCCGGCATGACTTGATTATTCTTATTTTTCACGATCGCAGTTACGGTGCTGGATTGACCGGCACTCAAGCTGGCAGGATTAGCCGTTACCGATACGTCCGTCGCTGCCTCCGTGTAGTCGTCCCCCGGATCGATCGGCGTATAATCATTGTTGAACAAGAACGAACGAATATCATGATTTTCCCAGCCTAAACCGGTTGATGAGGTGAATCCGACATAGACCTCATCCATATTCAATACACTTTGCAAATCCACGGGATAAGACAGCGTCGGGTTTACCGGACGAGTGGCAGAATTTTGCACGGCGCGAACTTCAATCCTTTTCGCTTGACCGTTATAATCGACCCAAACACTCCAGACACCCTGTTTCAAACTTGCCTGAGGGCTAACCGCCGCAACCGAATGCGCGCTGCCGTTCAGGTTAATTCCGATGTGATTCCCGCTCGGATCCTGAGCGTAAGATTCATCATTTAAGAAGGTGTCAAATTCCACCCCTAGACTCGGAGAAATCCCCAGGTAACCGATTCCTCCCCCGGAGCCGCCGACATTATTCGCCTTCGTTTGAACGACAAACACCAGGCCGTCGGCGCCATTGATTCCATATTGTCCGCCTTGGTGCGACATTTGGAACGTAAAATAGGAGCTGAAGGACCTACCTCCTACCAGTGAAACCCGTTTGGTCAGGAAAGCGCTGCCTCCTTGGCCACTAAGAGCCGGAGTTAATCTTAATACTTTATGTCCATCGTCTGCCGATACGCCGCCTCTGGCACTTCCGTTCAACGTCAGTTGCGAATAGTCCGAGAAATCTTTGTAAACCGCTGTAATCACAGCCGGCGATGCCGCGAAAGCCGGGATCACCGAGAACAACATACTGACACAAAGCGATAAACCGACAAGCAACGATCTTTTGCCAAAATGTCTCAACCTCTTCACTCCCATGGATAAAATGAATTTTACGCGATTAAAAATTGAAGCCTCCCTTCCATACATGCTGACAAAACAAGACCTAGGGAGCAGGAATATTCTTCCTGCCGCGCTTTTCAGAATATCAGGATTTGTCCTATCTATATATGCGACCATATAATTAAAAAAAGAGGGAAAATGGACTAACCCAATTATCAGGAAAAATTGGAGAAAATTTGTTCTAGGAAAATTGAACTGGAACTACAGGGATCGAGGTAAATGCTTGGAACTTCGAGGCTAACAAAAAATCCACAACCTGAGAGGTCGCGGATTTTTATGTGGAGGTGGAGTTGCTTCGTTCAAGTGAAAGCCATGCTCTTAGATCGCAGGACGCAGGACAATGTGCTGTTTTCCCCGGCCAATCGGCACGGTTGCCTCCTGATACGAAACAATGAAAGCCCGTCTGATTTGATCGGTTTCGTTGCCATTAGAGGAATGCCAAATCAGCGCGTTAAAAAGCAGAATCGATCCCGCCTTCATTCGCACAGGTTCGGCCTTCGACAAGTCGACTTGCTGCTCGTCCAACGCTTTCCGGCAAGTGCCGCTATTTTTGACAGTATAAGGCTGCAGCCCTTGCTTATGACTCCCGGGGACGATCCATAAACAACCGTTCCGCTCATCGGTATCCTGCAGCGGTACCCAGATCGACATCCGAGTATGGCTGTCCACCACCTCCGCATAGTAGGCGTCGTCCTGATGCCAGTGACAAACCGATTCACTTTGCGGCAGCTTGGTCAACAGCTTGGAGGAAAAAATGGCGATGCCCGGCTGAACGATATCCTCGATCAAGTTCAAAATTCGATCATCGTGAGCGAATTGTTTCGTTTTATCGGTCAGCATCGCCAACTGGTACGTAAATCCCTCGTGTTCCCCCGACCTTTGGACCGGCACTTCAATCCCATCCAACTCTTCGTTAATCTCACTTAATTCGTCTGCCGAAAAAAAATTCGAAACGAGCACATAGCCGTGTTCATCATAATGTTTTCTCTCTTCTATCGTTAACTTTCTCACCCGAATCGCTCCCTTATGTAACCGACTGACCGTATTGTAACACTTGGAATTGTTTTTCCGCCACGGTGAATACGAATCGTGGCCAGGTAAACCACGATTCGCCGTATAACACCAATCCTATTTGCAAGTAATACTGTGAGTCAGACCCCCGTAGCTGCTTCCGCTTAACAGCACCTCATAGGTTATCGTTCTGGAATCGCCGGGCGGCAAGGTAAAACTGTAAAACCGCCACGTGGTCTTATTGACCGCGCGGCCGCTACCGCCATCCGGCAGCTGGACATAAATATTGGAAATAAAATAAGGCTGAGCCACGCTCAAAGTGATCGTCCTTTTTTTGCGCGTGTCATTGCTGATATTGTCAGTAAAACGATAGCGTATCCCCCAGTTTCCGAGGTTATCCCCATCGGCGCAAGTAAAAATGTCATAGGTCGGATGATCCAAATCGGTCAAGGGACCGGTAATGTTCACCATATCTTCTCCAGAGCATTCGTTCGTCTGCCAGGACAATCCTTTTTTCGATAGGGATGAAACTTCTGTATTTATCGTACTTGTCAAGACAAATCGATCGGAGGTTCCTTTGTAGACATGAGTCTCGTCTTGCCCCGACGGCTCGGTTCGAGTGATGTAGCCCAAGTAGGAGGCTGTTCGGTCAAGATTGCCGAATTGATGATAAGCGTAATTGTAAACATAAACGCCCCCTCCTGTGACATGAAACAAAGCCGCTCCGTTAAAAATGGCTCCCGCCGGAATTGCATGGTCATTCCTTTGCACCCAAAGCTCCTCGCCCGGCGCCACAGTAAAGACCCCCACACTCCCTCCGCCGCCGCTGCTTTCGCTGTAAAATTGCTTCCAGCAATCAAAAGCGTTATTACCGAAGCCGATATTCGTCACCTTCACCGTCACCGTCTGCTCGTTCGGGTTGAAAATTTGCAACCCGTATCCGATCATGAGTCCGGTCCTATTTTCATGCTCATAATACGCTTGGCACGTATCCGTCACGTAAGACCATAACAGATAACGATTTCCAAATCCCTCCGCATGGTCGCCGAGATCGGAAGGGTACAGCTGCTCAGGATTGTTGCAGTAAATGAAGGTGCCGGGCAGCGGCGAGAACGAAACCGTTGTCGGCGTCGAGAGCCCCGATGAATCGTGTTTGGAACCGCAAAACCAACGCATGGTTTGTTCACCTCTTTGCTGGGATATAGTTCATTATATGAACTGGTTGTCTTTCTGTAACGGTTATATAACCAACTCATCAGGTCGCAAAATCCCGATAGTGCGTAGTAAGGAGTGGCGTCAGGTCATGGATGGCTAACGGTTGAAAACTAAGCTTAATTGCCTACAATTGTCCCGCTTCTAATTCTAACGGTTACCAAAAGTGCTTAATCTCCCGCTCAGAGCTCAAAATCGTTGAAAACGGCAAAATAGCACCCGATGACATCCGTTAGATTTCTTAGGCGTTGATTTCTAAGCGATTAGCCTTTCCTGCAACCGTTACAATTCGGGGAGTAGATTGGAATGCTCGGGAATGCTCAAACAATCCGATCTTCCCGTCGACCGTCAAGTAAATGTATGTGAAATTTTATATACATTTGGATCAACAGAACAAAATTGGCTGATTGTATGTGAAAATTCATATATATTCGGCGCCTTGGGCACTTTTTCTCCAAATGTATGTGAAAAACCACATACATTGAGGGTAAATTGTACGTTAGACGGTAGGTGCAGGGAGCGATAGAAATTGAACCAGCCTCCTATTGTCTGCCATTGTTAGAACATGCCGTTCTCGTTAGGCGAATTTTCCGGTATAGCCTGTCCTACATCCCACAATTCGACGATGCTTCCTTCATGGAATCGGAAGATGTGAACCACAGCCCCTCCGAGATCCTCCGGATTTTGCTTCACATGTGAGTGGACCATAACGAAATCACCCTCCCCGAGAACTCGCTTGACCTCAAGGGTCTTATTAGGATTCTTCTCAGCATTCTCTTCCATTGCAAGCATGAGCGATTCCGCATCGCCGCGAAAATAAGCATTGTGGTGGCGGAAGCCCGGACCTACGTGGTTCCGGTATGCTTCACGCACTCCCCCCGATGCCACAAGCAGAAGAAACGACACTGCCTTATCCTTGAGTAAAGTATTCATTGAGATCTTCCTTTCTTGTCGGAGAGGTGGGGTGGTTAATTCCTCGACTCCACCGTCAACTCTCTAGAATCAATCACCAGGCCAGCCGCTTGATTGAAATCAAAACCAATGATACCCTCAATATCATATTTGGAGTCCATATTTCCAATCTCTACTTGGAAATTATTCATCGTAATAATATCGAAGGTAATCGAATCAATCTTTTTCGTATACACGTATTCGATAACACCTATACCTTGAATACAATTCACTATATCATCGGACTCGGGGTACACCCCGATTGCTCCCATAGCATCCACTCTAATGAACGTTCTCGCAGATCCTGTATCTAGCAGTACTTTTTCCAATATCATATTCCGCCCGCGAAAATTAACCGTGACTGTTACGAATGGCAAACCGATGTTAAGCTTTAGATTCATCTTGGCCCCCGCAATCCGACATAACGCTTATGTAATTCGTAGTATCGTCGCATCGCAAGCGCCGATTCCTCGAACCTGTCAATAACAGCCACTTCATCGATATAACGGTTACCATCCCTGGAATAAGCTTTTATCGCTTCAACTCTTCCCAGCGCATCCCGCCACCGCCTTCGGCTTCAACTTGGATTGATACTTCAATTATAACAAATATAAAGCAATCAAGAGTGAGACCCGCCCCATAGAATGGCAGAACTTAGAAAGCTCCGCGGCCGCCACCG